>CAYFJO010000094.1:0-28951 GCA_964343305.1 uncultured Pirellulaceae bacterium
ACATGATACACCAGTCCGCCTTTCGACACTCGCTGTGGCCTTCCCATGCGGGTAAACTTACCAAAACAACGACCGCAAGTCAATAAAAGGTTCCTGACACCTTTTCTGTCCTGATCACCTTGACGGCCGGCTGGATCTTCGCGCATCGGCACACGGTCACGGGGATGATTGTGGCGGCGGGGATGGCGGGGGTGAAACATCACTCGGCGTTTCATCGTATCTTCGCTGCCGCGCGGTGGTCGTTGGACGCTGCTGGGTTGGCGGTGTTTCGCTTGTTGGAGCCCTGGCTTGACGAAGCGATGATCTTGTTGGCGATCGATGATACGTTGGCACGCAAACGAGGGCTGAAGGTCTTTGGCGTGGGGATGCATCATGATCCGCTGCTCTCCAGCCGCGGGCACAAGGTCACCAATTGGGCGTTGAACTGGGTCGTGCTGGGAGTGATTGTGCGGTTTCCCTTGTGGCCGGATCGTCCGTTTTGCCTGCCGATTCTGTTTCGCCTGTATTGGAACGAGAAGGCGGCAGCCTACAACACCACTTCACCCGTCATGCCGGATCAATACTACTAATGCTTGACCATCGCCTTTCTTGGTCGCAAAAGAAGAAGGGCGCGGCCCATCAATTCTCCCAAAACAAATGAGGAGCTTGTTTTTTTCTAAAGTATAAATTCCCAACACATTGTAATTGGTGGTGCCAATCTCCCCCACATCAATCGCAGTAGGCATTGCACACTTGTCAAGTTTGTACTTCAAACGAACTTCGTCATTATCTTTCGACAATATAAAAGTGTCTTTACAAAACGAATATCGCGTCTCCTGGCGCTCCGACGAGTAGGCTCTACCGTTTCTTTTGAATTCAACAACACACCAAGTCGTACTCTCCAAGCTTGAAATTTCTGACGCAGAGTCATCTGATCGAGCAATATCCGGAACAGCCACAACTGCGACAAAGATAATTAAACACCGATAAAAGGCATTAATGTTGAGCAGGATACTCACACGCTCGAAAATAAAAACTCGCACTAAAGTGGCTCCTCAAGGTCAAGCCCAACAATTCCTGACTTTCTAATCAAATTAGCGATCTTTTGTGAACAAAACAGCGAGAAGTACCTTACTTTCACATTTTCATTACCAATTTCGGATGCGAAAACTATGTTTTCATCTTGGGGTATCGAGACACCACACAACATTGGGCCAACCAGCTTCTCAGGATAACGCCCGCATTTGCTACAGGCTTTGCCAGTGTTCTCAAATCCTGCTTCTTCTTCATCCGTCGCCGCGAAATAATTTGGAACAATGACCCAATGGTTATCCGAAGCTGGCACAGGCAAAAAACTAATGCCCTCAACGTTCGCTGATTCAAAAACTTCACGCACCCTAGTCGTGATACAACTCCAATCGTCGATCGTGCCAATCCAGTCCCAGGTTGAATTGGGTTGAAAATCATTCACTACACCTTGCTGTGCGAGTGCCCGCAGTTCATCGACTTTACCACATTCACTACATTGGTACGCTGTGTATTCCGTACGAACGCGTAATTTCTCTGACGAGTCGTCATAGAACAACCAAGGGGCCGATGGGCAATCCCCGGGTGAAAGTTCGTAGATCACTTGAGTACTCCCGCCTTTCTTGCTGCGTTAAACTCCATTCTAAATGCGGCGTAGTACGCGCCACCAGCAAACGTCCGATAAAACTCAGGCCGGAAACGGGGTCGGGTCTCGTTTAGGGGACGGGGAGAAAATGAGACCCGACCCCTTTACTGGTCAGATACTCCGGCGGATCGATCGCCCTCTTCAGCAGCGGATTCGCCACACAAAGTGAATTCGAGGAATTGTGCCACGCCGTTCAAACGGAGTTTCGCCGACAGTTGCCCAAGTAGCGCAAATCAGGATTCGTAGGGAAAGGCCGGAATGCCGACGATCACACGGAGCAAAACGGTGACCAGCAAATAGAATCCGTAGTGAAATAGCCCGTTGAAGAATTCGAGATCAAAGGCCACGACCGCCGCGCCGGCTCCGCCCACAACCATCAGCGGAATCACTACAAAAAGGATTTCCGTCGAAATTCCTTCACCTTCGAAAACGTAGCTGTCGACAACCGCCAGCACAGCCCACAGCGCGGCATAAGCCACGGAGCACGCACCGATACGAATCCAAAGATCTTTGCCCTGATGTGGTGCCAGATCATCGCCGCGCATGGCCATATATCCGCCGTAGCAAATCGGTGGGGCGAGGAAGATTGCACTGCAGGCCAGAATGAACACGGGAAATTCGCTCTTGTCCTCGATGCTAAACCGCAGCATCAGTGCGATCACCAACACCCCTAATACGCCCACGGCGATTCCACCTGCCATCAATGGCGAGAACTTGGCATCCTCACGAAAAATAGGTTTCAGAACCGCTTGGCCGCCCTGGCCTTTGGGGCCAAACTGTTCCGGCGCGTGGACCTTGACCTCTTCATCTCTACTCGGGATCGTGATCGTTTTCTTGCACTTTGGGCACGGCCCTTCCTTGCCGGCGAACTGGTCGCTGACTTTGAAGCTTGCATGACAGCCAGGACAGGTGACGTGAATCGCCATATTCGAGAAACCGAGATAAAGAGTACGGCAACGCCGCAAATCACAAACTACAAGCAACAAACCTCATACAAGTCCAAAACTCAAATTCTCAAATGACTGAAGCACAACTCCGCCAAATCTGTTTGGGATTTTGGGTGTTGGAATGTGTTTGGAGTTTGTTTTTGTACATTGAGATCTTGACTTCCACTAGTTTGCCATAGTTTGCCGCCACGTCAAGAATGCCTAACCCATGTCGGTGTCTTGGAGATCGGCTTCGGTGATCATCGTAAACCCCTTGTTGTTCAGCGTTTCCAGGGCTTGCTCGGTGTTGTCCACCATGAGTGCCACCGCCGGCCGGTCATGTGGCTGGACCATCAACGGGTAGGCTTGCACGATATTCAATTCGGCTTGAAGCAAGGCCGTGCAAACTCGCAAAAGCGGCTGCGACTCATTTGGTAACTCGACACCAACCAGATCGCTCTCGATCATCGGCAAGCCAGCTCGTTCGAGGATCTCCCGACCTTGTTCCGGATGGCTGAGCAGAAATCGGACCAAGGCACACTCCGTCGAATCCTGAATCGAGAGGGCGACGATCCGCACGTCGCTGTTTTCGAAACGACGAACGACCTCCAGCAGTTGTCCGACACGGTTCTCCAAAAAGACCGTGAATTGCGGGATTGTTGGATAATCTCGACCGCGAGCTGTTTGAAAGTCGGTCGCGAATCCTTCTCCTACGCTCATACGACTAGACCAGTCTTTATGTTAGAAACTGACAAAGAAAAGGGCGTGACAATTGCGACACATCCTAACTATAAGGCAACCAGCAACTTGGGTCAACGCTGTTGCCGTACGGTGACAATACTCAGTAACATGGCCAAATGCTATCGCAGCACGAAATCGAATTCCGCGTCCGGTACCACGAAACCGACGGACAGGGTCGTGTTCATCACGCGAACTATCCGTGCTATTTCGAGACTGGCCGGGTGGAACTATTGCGGGCCGCGGGCTTCAGCTATCGGCGGCTGGAAGAAGAGGGCATCTACCTGGTCGTGGCCGAACTGTCGTGCAAGTATTTCTTGCCCGCATTTTATGACGATCTGTTGCGCTTGAAGACGATCGTCGCGCGCAGCAAAGGCGTACGCATCGAGCATCGTTATGAACTGTACCGTGGCGATGAATTGCTGGTTGAAGGGCGAACGATGATCGCCTGTGTCACTCGCGACGGCAAGGTGCAAAAGTTGCCCGCCTGGTTGCGACTGTAGTTTGTACGTTGCGTGTAACACGCCTTTGAAAACCGGAGTGTTACGCACGGCGGCGTCACTTGACTTCACACCGATTCGCTATTTCCAAACTCTGGCTTGTGGATCGCACCGCCGCGACTTCGCCGTGCTCCACACACCCTACTAGCAATGCCTTGACAGCATCGGTGTTCGATTCCTCTTGACGGTCCATGCACGATTGAATAGTTTCCCCCACTCAAATCTCGTCTTTGTGCCAATTCACGGCACCAGAACTAGTTCACAACTTGCTTTTCGTTTTTCACCTTTCAAATGGAGCGTGGGCACTCATGTCGCCTCGTGTTCAGCTACGCGATTGGTTCGTCTTTTGTTTCACCTTTGTCAGCGCGGTTGCGCTATCCGGGTGCTCGACACCGTGGTTGTTTCGCGGCCAAAGTCCAGACATCGAAGATTTGGTCAACGACGACGATCCGACGACTGTGAATTATGTCGGCGAGTTGGCAAGCGCTTGGGGAACAGACTTTGCCAAAGTCGAATCGATTGCGCTTATGACAAGTTTGGAGGGCACCGGAAGCAATCCACATCCATCGCCGCAGCGCGAACGCCTTGTCGCCGAGATGCAATCCCATGAGGTGCGTAGCCCGTATAATGTGTTGGCAGACCCGGACAATTCCTTGGTCTTCGTTCGTTCTTTTTTGCGTCCCGGCATTCAGAAAGGCGAGCGTTTTGATGTCGAAGTGCGTGTGCCGCCAAAGTCGGAGACCACCAGTTTGCGCGGCGGATTTCTGTTGAAAACTCGCATGCGTCCGATGGAAGTTTTGGGAAATCGCGTCAAAACAGGTCATGTCACGGCACTGGCCGAAGGTCCCGTACTCGTCGATGCTGTGTTTCAAGCCGACAATGACCGAGTGCTCGAGAAACGAGGTCGAGTCTTGGGTGGCGGCGTCGCCATGCAATCTCGCCCCATCGGCTTGATCGTGCGAAGCGACGCGAACATCTTGGCCAGTAGCTTAATCAGTTACGCCGTAAACAAACGGTTCCATGCCATCGATCGCGGTGTCAAGCAGAATGTAGCGACTCCCAAGAACGACCGCATCATCGAACTAGCCATTCCTCGACAGTACAAGCACAACCTGGCCCGATATATTCGCGTGGTTCGCAACTTGGCGGTGCGCGAACGATCATCGGATCGAATTCAACGCCGACGATTGCTCGAACAAGAATTGCTCGAACCCAGCACGTCGGGCAAAGCCGCACTGCGATTGGAGGCTATCGGCGACGAAGCCATCCCGTCGCTGCTTCACGGATTGGAATCACTGGATCTAGAAGTTCGTTTTCATGCTGCCGAAGCGCTGGCGTATCTAGGCGCGACCGAAGCGGCCGCGGTGTTGTCGGAAGTCGCGGAAAAGGAACCCGCTTTCCGCTGGCACGCGTTGACCGCGCTGGTTGCGATGGACGACGTCGAAGCGGGCGAGGCACTCAGCGAATTGCTGCACGTGACAAGTGTCGAAGCGCGTTATGGTGCCTTCCACGCGATTCGCACGCGCTCACCAAGCGATCCCGTCGTGCAAGGGGAACGTCTGGGAGACGGTTTTCAACTTCACTTGATCAGCACCAGCGGCGAACCCATGATCCACTTTACTCGGACGCGCGGACCGGAGATTGTCGTATTCGGCGTCGGGCAACCCATTGCTTCGGACATCGTCTACATCGGCCGAGGGCTGATGGTGAAGGGCAAGTCAGATCGGCGAGTCAGTGTCAGTTACTTTACGGCAGACGGCAAGGAGCCTCGCCGCCGTGAGTGTTCGAACCGTCTGGACGAAGTGATTCGTGCGATCACCGAAGTTGGTGGTACGTATGAAGATACGTTGGACTTCGTACGTGCCGCGAAGGATGAAGACAAGCTCCAGCTCAGACTGGTCGTCAATGCTCTTGCCAAACCGGGCAGAAAGTTTGTTCGAGACGAGGACGAGATTGCAGTGCCGGAGCCAAGAGCCGCGAGCCCAACTCCAGAGTTGTTCGACATCCACTCCGAGAGGTGGCGTGGGACCCCAGAATCGGACACGCCCAAGCGGGAGTTTCGCGATATTGCCCCCAAAAATCGCCCCCCAGCGAGCGGTCAGAGCATTCTTGGTAAACTGACAAATGGTTTTTTCTAAACCAGACCGCTTCATTTTGTAACTGTTATCTGGCAAGCCCATGCTCAAGGCACTCGAACTGGCCGGCTTCAAAAGCTTTGCCGATAAAACGCGCTTTGAGTTTCCCGAGGGCATCACTGTGATTGTCGGACCGAACGGGTCGGGCAAGTCCAACATTGTCGACGCGATCAAATGGGTCCTCGGCGCGCAAAGTGCGAAAGCCCTTCGTGGCAAGGACATGGCCGACGTCATTTTCAAAGGCTCCGGCGGCACGTCCGGTCGCAAGGCGGCGAACACCGCCGAAGCAACCATCATCATCGACAACGCGGACAATCGTCTGCCGTATGATGCGACGGAAGTGCACATCACGCGCCGTGTCTATCGCAGCGGCGAGGGTGAGTATCTGATCAACGGACAGGCTTGCCGATTGAAAGACATCCGCGATTTGTTTCGTGGGACCGGCGTGGGTGCCGACGCGTACAGTCTGATCGAGCAAGGCAAAGTCGACCAGATGCTGCAGGCGACGCCCAAGGATCGCCGCGCCATTTTTGAAGAAGCGGCCGGAATCAGCCGATTCAAAGCAAAAAAAATGGAAGCCCAGCGACGACTGGAACGTGTCGATCAAAACTTGCTGCGACTGTCGGACATCGTCGATGAAGTCGGCAGCCGGTTGAACAGCGTGCGATCGCAAGCGGGCAAGGCACGACGTTACCGAGAGTATAGCGAGCGGTTGCAGGCGCTGCGGACCCATGTCGGCATGGCGGACTGGCGTCGCTTGACGGAGCAGATCACTCAGCTCGAAGCTGAATTGTCCGCGTTGGGCAACGAAGCGGATGAAGTCAGCGCGCGAGGCGAATCGATCGAAGCTCGCACGTTGGAGCTGGAAATCGAGATTGCCGATGTCGACGAAACGATCCGTGACAGTGAAAGTCGCGTGACGAAGCACCGCGAGCGAATCGCAGCGATTGAGACCACTATTGGGCATGAACGATCGCGCCGCCGAGATTTGGAAGACGAACAGGCGCAACACCGGCAGCGGCTGGCTTCGATGAGTTCGCGAGCAGGTGACTTGCACCAGCGGTTGGATGACATTCGACGTGACTTGCAGGAAGTCGAATCGAGTCACGAGACGCTGTCGGCCGAGTTGAATCGCTACAACGGGGAGGTCGACGCGATGGGCCGTTCGCTGGAGCAACTTCGCGAGGAAAACCGGCAGCGGCGTACTCGTCACGTGGAACAAATGCGTGTGTCGGCTAACTTGGGCAATGAAGTGAGCAGTTGTGAGTCGCAGTTGGCCACCACCACGGTGACGGAGAGCCGTTGCAGCGAGCGGTTGGCCGAATTGCAGACCGAATGCGAGTCACTTGCATTGGACGCGGCAAACCATCAAGACAACGAAGTCAGGTTATCCAAAGAAACCGAGCACAAAGCCGTGCTGCTAGAAGACACGCAGCGCCGGTTGGAGGATAGTCGGAAACAACTGTCGGGAGTCCGCGAAGAGTTGTCGAAGCATCGCCTGAGGCACAGCGCGGCAAGCGAACGTGTTGCGCTGCTTCAGGAACTGGAAGAAAAGTTGGACGGCGTGGGCGCGGGCGTCAAGGAAGTCATTGCCCAATCGCAAATCGATCGTGACGGACCGTTTACGGAAGTGCGCGGTTTGGTCGCGGATCTGTTCCAATCAGACATTCAATATGCGGCCATGATCGATATCGCGTTGGGCGAGATTTCGCAAGCCATCGTTGTCGACGGGCATCGACTCATCGATCAGTTGTGTTCCGGAGAATTGGAACTGGTGGGCAAAGTTGGCTTCTTTTCCCTTACGCAAACTGACGATCGTGAGCCGGCGACGCTGGACTTGACGGGCGAGGCGGGCGTATTGGGACGTGCGGACGAACTGGTTCGGGTGAATGCGGAGATGCGGCCGCTTGCTCGCCGACTGCTTGGCGAGACCTGGATCGTTGCGGATTTGGCGACGGCTTGGCAACTCCGCGAGCGGACATTGGCACGGTTCGTCACCATGACAGGCGAGTTGGTCGAGCACAACGGTATGGTTGTCGTCGGCGCGGCTGATCAATCGATCGGTTTGGTGTCGCGACGGAGCGAGTTGCTGGCGCTCGAAGTCGAAATTCGCGAGCTTCAGCAGCAGATGGAACTGGTCGAACAGGAAATCGATCGTCACCAGGCGGAGATCTATCAATACGACCAAATCGAGCAGCGGTTATCTGGCGAACACAAGGCCCTGTATTCCGAACTGACGGCCATGCGCACTCAAGCTGCATTGGCCCAGCAGCGGTTCGAAGAGGCTGACGGCGAGCGATCGTCCGTGGAAAGGGAGTTGGAATCGGCGACCAGGCAATTGGCGATCACGAGCGAACAGTTGGCGGCAACCAAGTTGCAGTTGACGGAAGTGGACGACGAAATCGTTGCGCTGGAAAGCAGACTGGCATCCGATGTTGAGCAGCTCGAACAACTCGAAACGCAATTCGCGGGCATCTCGGAAAAGGCGACGACGGCAAAAGTTCACGTCGCCAAGAGCGAACAAAAAGTCCAAAGCCTGCGCGCTCAGCGAAGCCAATTCGAGGAAGATCAACAGGAACGTGACCGCGCCATCTCGGAAACTTCGTCACAACTGGCCCAGTGCCTCATCCGCCAGCAACAAGCGGACCGCACGATTTTACAAGCCACTTCGGAATTGTCGCAGCTCTATCTCGCCAAGGAAGAGTCTGGTCGCGAGACGCTAATGTACATGCGGATTCGCGGGGAACTCTCGTCCGAGCGGTCGTTGTTGTCGGCCGAATTGCAAAAGCAACGCAAGCGACATCGCAAACTAGAAGCGAAACGGCACGAGGTCGAATTGGCCGCGGGCGAAATTCGGCACGAGCGCACCACGCTGGACGAGCGATTGAAGGAAGACTATGGCATCGAAATCGCCAAGATGCCAAGCAGCGAAACTGAGGAAGAGGAGCGACAGCGCGAAGAGATCGAACAGGAAATTGTTGAATTGCGACGCAAGATCAACAATATCGGCGCGGTCAATGTTGACGCGCTGTCGGAATTGGATGATTTGGAAAGTCGCTTCGAATCGCTCAACGGCCAGTATCAGGACTTGAACGACGCCAAGGATGCACTCGGTCGCATCATCAACAAGATTAACGCCGACAGTCGCAGATTGTTTGTCGAGTCTTTGGAAGCGATCCGAACGAATTTCCAGGCGCTGTATCGACAAGCATTCGGCGGCGGCCGCGCAGACCTGGTACTGGAAGAAGACGTGGATGTTTTGGAAGCGGGCATCGACATCATCGCCACACCGCCAGGCAAACCTGAGTTCAGTAATTCACTGCTGAGCGGCGGCGAGAAGGCGCTGACAGCGGTGTCGCTTTTGCTAGCGATCTTTCAATGTCGCCCGAGTCCTTTTTGTGTACTGGACGAAGTGGACGCTCCGTTCGACGAGGCCAACATTGGGCGGTTTATCAATGTGCTCAATGATTTCTTGGGGTGGACGAAGTTTGTCATTGTCACCCATTCAAAAAAGACGATGACGGCGGCGACAACGTTGTACGGTGTGACGATGCAGGAATCGGGTGTGTCGAAACAGGTGTCCGTGCAATTTGAGGATGTGAGCGACGACGGACACATCTCCGCGGAGGCAATCCAGCGACACGACTCAGATGATGCGGACGCCGCGTAAGGATCATCGCGATTTAGCATCGCTACATTCGGAAAAACCAGATTTTTCCACCGCACGTTACCCAGATTCACAGATCAACAATCTCGCCCCCGCAGGAAATCTTTCTGCGATCCGAATCTTGGCTTGCAACCCGAATCTCTTATGTGATCCGTTTGACTAAGACTAATCGTTACAACGAGTTGCGTCATCAGGATCGTGAGGAAGCGGACCTCAATTGGCATCTGATCCAGCGCACAAATCGTGTTGCGCCATACGATTGGAGAAACTTTCTAAAGTCATCCACCCAGATCTAACGAAACTTACTATCGGAAGGATTGTTTTACGACGTCCCGATTTCGCCCTTATGGCGATTGAAGGTCTACGCGACGCAAAACGATTCGTCCAAGGGGGGACCTGCCTGAGGCGTTTTTCGCCTTCGAAACAGGGCCGATTGTCGACACGACCCGCGTGGCAACACCGGCCTTTGCATGTCCTATTAAATTGACGCCGTGCATGGTTAGCTCGGTTGTTGGACTGGTAAGTAAAAGAGGAACCTCACAGTATTTTACCTATTTTACTTTTTTTAACCAAACTCCAAACGACGAGCTTACCGATGTTATTCCTGAGGCGCGGATCAGAAGGATTTGATCCTTTGCCACTGAGAAGCGAATTATTGTAGCCCTGACCCAGATGTAAGTGAATCTTGCCGGTGCCCACAGCCGGCGAAGGAGCGATCCTAACGGAGTGGATTCACGAACAACGGGGCGAGGACAGCCGCGGCCACCGCCCGCGGTATGGAAGATGTCAACGAGTGAAACGGAGAACCCGCGATGAAGGTTTTCACAACTGGACAGGTCGCAAAAATCTGTAAAGTGGCCCCGCGCACGGTTAGCAAATGGTTCGATTCGGGACGCCTTAAAGGTTACCGAATCCCCGGATCGCAAGACCGACGGATACCGCGCGAGTACCTGATCAAATTCTTGAAAGAACATGGTATGCCCTTGGGTGACCTTGAAGACGAGGCCATGGCCAAAGTCTTGATCGTTGCACAGGATCAAATCTTGATCGAGAATCTGAAGCGTGAATTGCCGCCTGAGAAGTCGTTCAAGGTTGCCGTGGCAGCCAGTGGCTTCGTGGCTGGAATTCAAGCGGAAAGTTTCCATCCAGACTGTATTATCACGGACTTCTCGATTGGTAAGGTCGAAGCTTTGCAGATTTGTCAAAACCTGCGTAAGAATACCGACTTTGGCGAAACGATCTTGATCGCTTTGCTGCCGGACGATGGATCGAGCATGACGTTCGATCGATCGAGTATCAACGAGACGTTCAAAAAGCCGTTCGATGCCAGTTTGTTGGCCGAACGACTTCGCACATTGATCGGTGCCAAGAAGGAACTCGTGTAACTCACGCGTGACAATTGGCACACTTGAGCCTTTCGACTCGCCGCCGCAAATTCGAATGCTCGCACAACCCGTCGCGGATGGCCCCCGCGACGGTTTTTTCGTTTCTTGGCTCAAAATGATTCGGTTCACGAGTGAAAGTGAACTTTCTATTTAGAAGTCAATAGAACTCTCAACAACCATCCCAAAAGTGTTTGCAGTATGTAGGCGTACGCCGCAAATAGAATTGCGCCAGGGATGGCAATGTAGAGAAGGGCCGCAATTTCAGAGGAAAAACCTGTACCTGGGACAACCGTAAAGAGACTCAAAGGAAAGTCAATCGCAAACCACGCAATCCAGGTCATTTCACTCTCTGGGTCGGTAATGGGTGGGTTCTCAAGCCAGAACCATATCAATGAGATCGTGTGAAGTACTGCCGAAAAAATGGGGAACCAACACTTTCGCCACTTGGTTTTAGGAGGTTTAGACGACACGTGCTCCACTTGACCAGCGTTAGGATTCCCATCTTCCATCAGCTCATCTTAACGAGTTGCATTCGCAAATACTTTGCGGTTATTCAAGCGCCTACATTACCACGGCGAAACCCCTCGACGGCGATTTAACCTGCTCTAGAATGACAAGTTATGAACGAACTCACCCATTTCGACGAGACAGGCGCAAGTCGGATGGTCGACGTTGGTTCTAAACCGATCACGCAGCGCGTGGCCCGCGCTTCGGCCAGGATTCGGATGCAACTCGGCACACTGACGCGAATCCGCGACAAGGCGATGTCGAAAGGCGATGTGCTGGAGGTTGCCCGACTGGCCGGTATCATGGCTGCGAAACGAACATCGGATTTGATTCCATTGTGTCATCCTTTGGCATTGGAGTCGGTGACGATCAACTTTGAATTCGTTGACGACACGACGGTCGTGATTCAATCGCAGGCACAAATCACGGCCAAGACCGGAGTGGAAATGGAAGCGCTGGTTGCGGCCAGCACGGCGGCCCTGACAGTTTACGACATGTGCAAATCAATCGATCGCAGTATGACAATCGAATCGATTCGCGTAGAGGAAAAGTCCGGTGGCAAAAGCGGACACTTTGTTCGAGAGGAAGAAGCCAGTGAGTCAGACGGTTAATCATAACGGCGCGACATCTGAAGCGCTTGGGTTGCTGTATGCACCCATCCAAGAGGAACTTGCGGAGGTCGAACGGATCCTGCGCGAGGAGTTGCGCAGCGATCATCCCTACGTCGACGAACTGGTTCGATACGGTTGCATGCTGGGTGGCAAACGCCTCCGGCCAGCGCTGTTGCTTTTGACCGCCAAGGCAACCGGCACGCTATCAGAAAACCATTTGCTGCTGGCCGCCGTCATGGAGATGATCCACACGGCCACGTTGATCCACGACGATGTCCTGGATGAGGCCGACCAACGGCGTCATCTAGCGACGGTCAACGCGCGTTGGAACAATGAATCCAGCGTACTGCTGGGCGACTATCTGTTTACACACTCATTTTATCTGGCCAGCACACTCAACAGCACCGATGCATGTCAGATCATTGGCCGCACGACAAACAAGGTTTGCGAGGGCGAATTGCGACAAATTGGCAGCCGCGGCAACTACGAACTGGACGAGAGCGAGTACCTGCAAATCATCGACGCCAAGACCGCGGAATTGTGTGCCTGCTGTTGTCGGCTCGGCGCAACCTATTCCTGCGCTTCCAGCGAAATCGTCGACCGAGTCGCGCGATATGGCCGTTGCCTGGGCATTGCCTTTCAAATTGCGGACGACTTGCTCGACCTGCAAGGGGATGAAGTCAATACAGGCAAATCGCTGGGGACAGACTTGGAAAAGGAGAAACCAACACTTCCGCTGATCCGCCTGTTGGAACTTGCGGACGAGGATGAAAGACGGACGTTGATCAATCTGCTCACGTCCGATGAGCTTATCACGCGTGAATCGTTAATGCCATGGTTGGAACGATACGGAGCGTTGAGCTACGCCGTTGAGAAAGCTGCCTGGTATGCGAATCAGGCGCGTGAGGAACTGTCGTTGCTGACCGAGTCACCGTCTCAGCAAGTGCTTGCGATGTTGCCGGAATTCGTCGTCATGCGGACGAGCTAAGCCGCTAATCACCCTGCTGCTTTCGCTGCAACATAGGTTGCAATTCGTCAACAAAATCCCGAACATCTTCAAACTTGCGATAGACGCTGGCAAACCGCACATAGGCCACTTCGTCCAGCAGCCGCAGCCGATCCATGATCAATTCACCCAACTCCTGGCTTTCGACTTCCATGTCCAGATTGTCGTAAGCGAAATTCTCCAAATCGGAAACGATCGATTCGACATCACTCTCTTTCACGGGCCGTTTCCAGCACGCCTTCATCAAGCCCTGCCGGATCTTTTGTGGATCGAACGGTTCTCGGACACCGTCCTGTTTGACCACTTTGATCGGCATCTCTTCGAGACGTTCATAAGTCGTGTATCGCCGCGTGCAACTGACACATTCACGCCGCCGTCGAATGGCGAAACCGTCTTCGCTGATTCGCGAATCCACAACCTTGTCATTATCAGCACGACAAAACGGGCATTTCATAGACCCAAATATACAAAGGCGCAACTCGAACGAATAGTCAATTATGGCTAAAACCTCGATCGTAATCCCAACTTTTAGCAAGACCATCGGCATGACGCCGTCGATGGGATTTCGTATAATTCGGGCGTGGTGCTAGACTGGGTCTCCATCACATAGCAGGTCTTTAAACTTCCTCATCTATTCGAAAGTTGAGTTTCATGGCAAACGCGAGTGACGAATCCAAGGACAAACCTTCCGCCACGGACCCATTCAGCAAAGCTGGCAGCGGCGACGGAGAAGACAGCGGACCGGAAGAAACAGTGTGGGAAGAGACTTATTCGGCCAAGGAGATTATCGAAACTTGGCTGGTCCTCATTCCCCTCACCATTCTCATCGCCGGCGGCACGATCTACTTGGTCTACAACGTGGAAACAGTGGTGGCATATTCCTACTACGCTTGGTTGATCCTGGCACTCGTTTTGGTCCTGATGTGGGGTATTCCGATGTGCAAGGTCGCGTATAAGAAGATGTCCTATCATTACAAACTTACGACGGAGCGGCTCATTCATCGTGAAGGGTTTTTCGTTCGCCAAACGGATCAAGTCGAGTTGTTCGACATCCGTGATGTAAGTTTTCGGCAGAATTTAATTGAGTCGTTCCTTGGCGTGGGCACGATTGTTATTGAATCGGTGGACAAGTCGCATCCAAAACTTGAATTGGAAGGCATCCAGAACGTCAAAGAACGCACGGACGACATCGATCGGATGCGTCGCAAGATTCAAGAAGGGCAGCGATTGCGAATGGACAGCTAGTGGTTCGGCGGACGGCGGGGTGCTTTTGTTGACGGTGGCCTGTGATTAGAATCACGCCTTCGTTGCAATCGATTCACTTTTTCATGGACGTTCCGCAAACAGATGCCAACCACGAACCGGAAATCGAACGAATTACGGCCGGTCAAAATCAAACGACGGTTCACGAAGACAGCGCCCGGAAGTGTCTTGATGCAGGCCGGAGGCACAACCGTCCTGTGCACGGCCAGCATCGAAACCAAGGTGCCGCCATGGATGGAAGGTCAAGGCAAAGGTTGGATCACTGCCGAGTACAACATGTTGCCGGGCAGCACCAGCCCCAGAAAAAAGCGCGACCGCATCAAAGTGGATGGCCGCACCACTGAAATTCAACGCTTGATCGGACGCAGCTTGCGCGCCGTCGCCGATCTTCAAGCGCTCGGCGAACAAATGATTACGGTTGACTGCGACGTGCTGGAAGCCGACGGCGGAACGCGAACGGCCAGCGTCACGGGAGCTTTTATTGCGTTGGTCGATGCCATCACGACCATCAAGCGCGAGTTGCCAGACCCGAATCAATTTCCGCTCAACGACAGCATCGCGGCAGTCAGCGTCGGAATTGTCGACGGCCGTCCGACGCTAGACCTGGACTACGAACAGGATTTTGCCGCGGCGGTGGATATGAACGTCGTCATGACGGGCAAAGGCCAATTCGTCGAAATTCAAGGGACGGGAGAAGAGGCGACGTTCAGCGATGAGGAATTGTCGTCGCTCTTAAAACTCGCCCGCCGCGGGATCAGCGAACTGACCGTTTGCCAGAAGAATTCACTTGGCAAGCACTGGCCTCGCTTTTCATGACGACATCGTTCTTTGGTTCATCAGCGCATCCCAGCCAATCTGCGGTCGCCAGGCTCCGGCCAAGCGGACATGAGATCGTCTTCGTGACCGACCAGCACGTCGGCCAGTTCCAAGATGTGGCCGAACTCGTGAAGTCCCGTCAAGTTCCACGATCGGAGTGCCCGTGAAATCTGGTTCGGTCGTCCCGTCAATGATCGCAGGGTCGATGAGCGACGACAACGCGGACAGCTTGTGCCGTGCGCCGTCGTGTTCCAACAAGGTGGGATAGGGGTTACCAGTCGCCGGGCCACCCGTCATGTCCGGGGCGTCTCCAAAGTCAAATCGCGGGCATTATATGCCTCCAACCGCTCCGGGTTACAGCATCACCATGAAACCCGAATCGTTGGATCGCTTACAGTACCCGATTGGCGAGGCGTGGAAATGACGTGCTGGCGACGCAATGTCGCAATCGCCATCACTCGTCGGCAGGATTCTCTTCGTCGCACGAGAACGGATAACGTGATCCACCGATCGTACGGTATCTTCGGGATTGTCCGGCACGGTTGCCATGCTTGTTTTGAGTTCGCCGTCAATTGGATGTTGACTGTTTCAACGGGCGACCGAAGCGTTTGGCCTGTGCTTTGTAGTTCTGGATGACCTGTCGACCGGTTAGCGCACCGGCGTGAATTCGCACGATGGCCAGCGCCAGTGATGCTCGATCCTCTCGCGATGCGACGAGCGCCGCGCCAATTTCGCCGGGCACGGCACCCAGCAAAATGTCCGATCCTGTCGCCGTGTTCAGTTCACACTGGCTCGCATTCGTCTCGATGCCGTTGACGTACAGACGCACCTGGCTCTTCGTGGCATCGAGTTCGTTCCATTCATAAGTATAAACGAGATAGTTCCATGTGCCGGCTTCGGGTCCGGGAGAACTGTCGGTGGGTCGACGCCAGCCGCCTGTTTGTCCCGCATGATCGTAGGCTCCCTGACCCGCGTCGCTCCCGAACAAGAATGAAATCGCGCGGCCAGGATCTTGGCTTTCGTCTTGGCCTCGGCGTCCCCAAGAAACAATCGGTTCGCGGGGGGCGACTTCTGAATTGAACACCCAAACTTCGATGCTCCTTGATCTCGCGCCGCAGATAGTCGGAGGCGCTTCCGGACCGGAAAAGTAGTACTGATCGATTAAGACCGCCATGTTTTCTCTCTCGCCAAGATTGTCAGTCTTGTACGCCGATCTTTGCTCAACCTCGAAAACTTTGCCAAGTTGACCCCGGTTTAACCAAACGCCACTGGACGGACTTGCATCTTTGGCGTCGAGATCGACCAGCAATTCGTCGGCAAATTCCAATCCCCGCAGATTCGCGTTTGGATGCGTATTATCTGTTGGGTCGGTGCCCTCGGACGGAGCAAATCCGCCAGCGAAAAACATCCAGAGAACACCGATCAAAACGAACGCACATCCGGTGGCCACGGCGCTCCAGACCCAGGCCTGAACTCCGCGGCGGTGAGTCAAGCTATCGACCAACGGCGATTCCATCATCACCTTCGATGGTTCTTCGCGATCCGCGTGTTCCGCCAGACCGCCGCCGCTGCTGGAATAGATGCTCGATTGCGACCAGACATTCGAGAGCGTGCTTGTCGACTCGAGATGAGAGGTTCCCGGATCAGAATCTCCCATATGGGATGGGCTTGAATCGGAATCCGCCGTGCCGGGATCGGAACTACCCGGATCGACCATCGTATCCAGTGTCATTTGGGATGCATCCGTTCCAACAGTAGAAGCAGAATCCGATGTTTTGGTCGCAGATGTTGGCGTGTCCATTTCGGGTGGAGGTGGCGTAGCGACCAGTCGATCCGGCGCGGCCCCCGACTCAATCGAACTGAGCGACGCCAATTCGTCATCGTCCTTAGTATCGCGTGCCTTTTTGAGAGTTTCACCCCAACGACAAATCGCCGCATAGATTTCCTTCGCCGATTGAAAACGGTCCTCCGGTTTCTTACGCATCATTTTGCCGCAGATGCGAGCCAGGCCGTCATCTATCGGTGGGAGATTCTTTCGCGTACGCTCGGATTCAATCGACTTGGGCTCTTCTTTCTGGTGTTGCATTAATCGTCTCGCCACCGAACCGGTGTGAAAAGGCGGGTGGCCGGTGAGCAAGAAATACAGCGTACATCCGAGGCTGTACACGTCCGTGCGGGCATCGACATCGTGGCTGTTGACGGCTTGTTCAGGCGACAGATAATCGGCCGTGCCCAACATCTTCTCGTCATAAGCCTGGGTCAACGATTCGTCATCGTTCGTAATGCGGGCCAGCCCCAAATCCAACAACTTGATGTTGTTCGTCTTCTTGTCCAGCAGCAAGTTACCGGGTTTGATATCGCGATGAATCAACTTGCGGTGATGTGCATGATGTAATCCCCGAACCGCTTGGCCAATGTAATTCGCCGCCTGAACGTCGGTCAAAGGTCCCTTGCTCTTGACCAGTTGCTCCAGGTCAATGCCCTCGACATATTCCATCACGATGTAGTGCAAATCGCCGTGGTTGTCCACGTCATAGACTTGAACGATGTTCTTGTGATTCAATTGCGCGAGCGCCCGGGCTTCCAGTTGGAATCGCTCTAGATAGGACTTCCGATCAACCCGAGCTTTGGGCAACACTTTGATCGCCGCGAGCCGGTCCATCACCATGTGCTGGGCCATATAAACGGCACCCATTCCACCCGCGCCGATCTTTTTCAGAAACTTGTATCTGCCAAGGATGAAGCCTTTGTACTTTCCTTGCAGCAACTTCTGATTGTGCCAATCGGTGACCAACCCCTTTTGCTCAAAATACTCGGCAAGTTCATCGGCACCGACGTCGTCCGCACTGGACGACTCCACGAACTCATCGAACGTGGATTGAACCTCAGGCGACGTCACGAGTTGGCTTTTGACCACCAACTCCATGTATTTTGACAAGGAGAGTTCGGGCATATCCCTACCATGCGCGGTGTCAGGTCAGAGCATGGCCATTTGCCGATCTGGATGCTTGTGGCGATTTGGATTGTTTCAGCTTAACTCATTTTATCCTATTCTGACTCAAAACTCTCCACCACTCCTTCTGCGGAAATTTCTACGACAATTGAAAAACAGCAGCCCGGCTACTCGGAGTAGCCGGGCTGCTAAGACCGACACTACCGGTGGACTGGACATGGACAAGCGATCGATTGTACGCTGATCATTTGCCAGAACTTGTCAATTGTCTTGATCATCACAAATCGAGAAAGGTGCGGTGCATCACTGATGGAGATTTTCCTGTCGATTCTAGTTGTCTTGGCCTTCTTTGCCGGCATTGCCGTGGGACGACTGTTGCTGCCAGATGCGAGCGAAATCGAAGCCTCGATGGACGGTGAAAGTGATCAAACGGACTCCGATGATGATGATGACGACGAGGAAGGCCAGCAAAACGCCGACGACGAGGGCAGCGAGGCAGACGACTAGCGGGTTTCGATACGACGTGGCGACAAGCTGTCTGGTTGGACTTTGCCACAAATGACGATTTAAGTCACGAATTCTTCTCCGCGATCCTTGTCCGCTCGCCAAAGCGGGAAACGCGCAAGGTACTACCAGCCATTGCTTTGCGAATCTGAGCACGGACAGCAACCATGCTTTCAACGCCACAGGCTGTGGTTTTTGCTTGACCGCTCAAATCGGTTTCTTACTCGTGGCCAGCGCCATGTATAGAATTGCCCAGCTTGTTTCCCCACCCTTTTTGTTGGAACCAATACATGTTAGTTCTGTCACGACACCGAAATCAGCAGATTGTAATTGGCGACGACATCGTTGTGACCGTTGTTGAAATCCGCGGCGACAAAGTGCGGCTGGGTATTGACGCTCCGACGCACATCCCCGTCCACCGCCTGGAAGTCTGGGAAGCACTCCGTCGCCGCGAACAGGAAGCCGCCAAGGAAGCGGCCGCTCCGTCTGACGACGGGTAAGCAGCCAGTTGCCACACAAATCTAATCGCGAAATGGGAGAATTCTCTTACCTCTGCTCCTCGCTGGCTTAATTTGGCCCGGATTTGACGAACACCGCTGGGCAAAAGATACTGCACCTTCTAACGGCGCTATTGCTGGTTCTTGGAAGGACCTCGCCCCAAGTCACCACAATTCTTCACGGAGAGAACGTTGACTTACAGGCTTCTATTCTGTTGTCTCATCGGTTGCACCATCTCGTCATCCCATTTCGTGACCGGCGCGGAAGCAATTCCCCAGGAACCGATCGAAATTGGCCACGAGCCACAGTTTCTGTTCGACAACTACGTCGTCGACAACCATTGGGCCATCAAATACAAGCGCGAAGCGGTCCAGCGGGTGTTTCATCAGGCGAAGAAACACGAAGCGAATCCAATTATGACGGGTGATCAACCGAGCTACGCATGGGTGGTCCGAGACGAGCAATCGGGCGTCTTTCGCATGTATTACCAGGCCAACTTTCGCAATTCAGTCCCCGACGATGAGAAGGGCCGCAAATATCGCACGCACATCGCCTACGCTGAATCGAATGACGGCATGGATTGGAAAAAGCCCGACCTCAAGTTTTTCAGTTGGCACAATTCGAAACCAAACAACGTTGTGATTGGACGCCAAGATGTGCCGAACATGGAGTCCTGCGGGCCGTGCATTCTGGACGTTCCAAAGACCGACCATGACGGCTATCGATACCTGATGCTGTATCGCGCCAAAGGCCGAGCGCTTGGCGAGTTAAGCGGTATCCGAGTCATCGGCTCCAAAGACGGCGTCCATTGGGAAGAAGAGAGCGACGCCGCGATCGCCCATCTGCACAGCGATCATCACAACACTATTTCGTACGATTCAAGCCGCAAGCAGTACGTGATGTACTGCCGAGCCAAACACATCTACCGAGCCTTCGGCGACACGATGCTCGACACGGGTGCATCGCGGCGAGTCGCACGCATGACCAGCAAGTCACTTCGCACCGGCTGGCTTGAAAACAACAAACCCCAAACCGTACTCACCCCCGACGAAATCGATTCGGAAAGACACTTCAATTTCTTCTATGGCATGCCAACACGACACTGGGCCGGAGTCTACTGGGGTTTCCTCGAACCGTTCCGCATGAACGATTTTATTTACACCGAATTGGCGCTCAGCCGCGACGGCATCAACTTCATTCGCCCGCCAGATCGCGCGAAGCTAATCGAATACGGCGACGAAGGCTCGTGGGACGACGAAATGATCTTCGCCAGCCCATCGTGGGTCGAAGTGGGCGACGAGTGGTGGATCTACTATTCCGGTTGGGACGGGCCCCACGGCACAACGGATCGAACCGGCGCGATCGGCCTGGCCAAGATCCGCAAAGAAGGTTTTGTGTCGATTCGCGGGCCTCGTGGTGGCGGAGTCGTTTGCACGCGAACATTGTGTTGGCCCGGCGGAAATCTTGTCGTCAACTGCAACGCAACGGATGGAGAACTTCGCGTCCGCTTGAGTGACGATCATCGAAAGCCAATCGACGGTTTTGAT
The DNA here is from genome assembly GCA_964343305.1 of uncultured Pirellulaceae bacterium. GTDB lineage: Bacteria > Planctomycetota > Planctomycetia > Pirellulales > Pirellulaceae > CAYFJO01. Next base: position 20,708 of record CAYFJO010000094.1, read on the forward strand.
TACGAAGACTGTGAAACGTTCGACGGCGACAACGTTGCTCATCCCATTTCGTGGAAAAACCATTCCATCTCGTCGCTCAAAGGCAAGATCGTTCGTTTGGAATTCTATCTAAAGCAAGCGGACCTGTTTAGTTTCCGAGCAGACGCCGCAAAATGAACGACGACCTTCTTCGAGAATTCGATGAATCGGTCCGTTGGTAGTGTCCTAATTGTCTGTTGCTGCCCCGACAACCCAAAGGAATTGACCGCAGAGTACGCGGAGGGACGCAGAGAACATAGCCTAATTCCTCTGCGGCCCTCAGCGTTCTCTGCGGTAGAAATGAGTTAGCAACACACAATTAGGACACTGCCGGTCCGTTGGCGCACTTGACTCTCCAAGTTGAACATTACCCACATTGTTGCACTTCGCCTCAGCTACCTTGCGTGGCAGGACCGGAAGTTTGAGAGGCTAAGAAGAGAACGGCAATTAACCACCAGTCCCCTGCCAGGAACCTAAATCTGGTTGGCGGCTCAAAACTGATTCACCTGTCGCACAAGGCGACAGGGGTCTTGAACTCCGTTACCGATAGTTTTCTAGCCTTTCAAACTAATCCACCTGCCTGACGAGCAGGCAAGGGTGTTGACCTTCGGTAAGGTCAGCTCTCCGAGTTGAAGCTACGTTTTAGAATGCACTCTACCAATCGTCCGTTCGAAACGGTGAAGCCGGAATACCTTCTTTGTTGTAAAGATTCGCAGTTGCCGGATTGATCGTATAGCCGTAGCGAACCGCGACGGGCTTGGGAACATCACTGGATTTGACGACCACCGTTTCGCCGTCGATCGTTGCCTCGGCCCAGAACCATTTTTTGTCTTCGCCGGCGATGGCAAAGTGGGCGAGTTTGCCGTCGGCGACTTTGGCGGTTGGCTGAAGACCTTCCTTCTTGCCGACCATCAATCCACTGCCGACGTGATCGAATGACAGCCGAATTGAAGCGTCTTCAATCTTTTGGCACTTGAAAAGCGGGCCAGCCGGTACCAGGTCTTTCTTGTCGTAAGTCTGATGAAGCGCCCACTGCGAAAGTCGCCAACCCACATCTTGCTTGTTTCGAGGATGAATGTCGCCAGCTTCGCCAATGTCGGTGATGACGGCCATGCCCGTGTGTGGGATTTCGAGAGCCTTGCGTTGTGCCTCGCGGATCTTTGCCCAACCATCGCCGCCTTCTGGTTTGTCATTGGGCGCTCGAAAGTTTGCCAGTTGCACCCAGTAGAAAGCAAGGTCGGGATTTTGGAACACTTTGCGCCAACCGTTGACCAGCGCCTTTTTCTTGTGATAGTAGCTCACACCTTCGCCACCATTGGATTCGCCTTGATACCAGATCGCTCCACGCATCGCCAGCGGGGCCAACGGATGGACCATGGCGTTGTAAATCGCGGTCGGTGTTCCACCGCCAATTTTGCCCTCGGAGATTTTGCCCGCCTTCTCGGCCAAGTCCGACAATTCTTCAACAGACCTAAAGCCGTCCAACGAAGTCCAAGGTTCAATGCGAGTCCCGCCCCAGTTCGAGCCGATCAAGCCAATCGGCACGCCAAGTTCTTTGTTCAACCGACGTCCAAAGAAATATCCCACGGCGCTGAATCCATTCGCGCTGGCCGTTTCACACTTGGCCCACGTTCCAGGGCAGTGATCCAAGGGTGTTGGACTTGTAAGGTGACCTGGAACATTGAACAAACGAATTGTCTCGTGATTGGCCGCGGCGGCTTCTTCTTTCCCGTTGAGACTGCTGGCAAGACGCCATTCCATGTTGGACTGTCCGGAACAGATCCAAACTTCGCCTACGAGCACGCCAGACAACTCGATCTTGCCGTCACTCGTAACGGACAACGTTTGACCTTCGGCGCATGCCTCGAGCGCATCGAGTTTGACCATCCATTTACCATCTTGATCGGACTTTGTTGTTTTTGTTTGACCGGAGAATTCCACCGACACTTCTTCACCAGCATTCGCCCAACCCCAGACCGGAACCGGCAAGTCGCGTTGCAAGACCATGTCTTTGCCAAAAACGGACGGCAGTTTGAGTTCGGCGTGTAAAGGCGCACTAATGCAAACAAGCAACAGGGTGATTGCATAACGAGAGAGTCGGATCATGTTCATGGGGAGAGTCCTTCATTCGAGGAGAAGACTACTTCTTCTTTGGAAAGATGATACGGAACAGCTTCTTGACCGGGTCGTAATACTCATCGACGACGCGCTCTTTGAGCGGAATGATGGCGTTGTCGGTGATCGTGATACTTTCGGGACAGACTTCCGTACAACACTTGGTAATGTTGCAGTAGCCCAGACCCATATCGTCTTTGAGCAACGGAATTCGGTCTTCATCATCTAGCGGGTGCATTTCCAGGCCCGCCGTGCGAACGAAGAAACGCGGGCCGGCGAAGGTTTCCTTTTCGTCGTGCTCACGCAGCACGTGGCAAACGTTTTGACACAGAAAACACTCGATGCACTTGCGGAATTCCTGGACGCGGTCGGCTTCATTTTGGGTGAACTTAGGTTCTTCGCCTTCCGTGTCCTTCATCTTGAAGGCGGGGATCTGTTTGTTGACTTCGAAGTTCCACAAAACATCGCAGGCCAGATCTTTGATCACAGGAAACGTTTTCATAGGTCGAATCGAAATCGTTCCACCGGGCTCGTAGTTGTCCATACGGTCCATGCACATGAGTTTTGGCTTGCCGTTCACATCGGCGCCGCATGAACCACACTTGCCGGCTTTGCAATTCCAGCGAACGGCCAGGTCGGGCGACTCGTCGGCTTGCACGGTGTGGACGGCGTCCAAAACAACCATGCCTGGCACCAAGTCGATTTCATAATCGACCATTGCGCCTTCTTCCTTGTCACCGCGATAGATCTTTAGCTTCGCCTTGTCGGCCATGTCAGATCCCTTCAGGATAATGACCAAATCTCAATGACCAATGACCAACAAGATTCCCCGACAGCCTGTCTCCCTGGTCATTGGTCATTGGGACTTGGTCATTCTCTTCGTTTATTCGTCAATCAACTTCTGCGCTTCCGCCGGCATTTCAGGCAGCGGTTCGGCGACCACTTGGACTTTGCCGTCGACTTGTCGCACGATCAAATTCTTCTTGCCCCAATCGTCATCCGAATCGGGGAAATCTTCGCGCGTGTGAGCACCGCGGCTTTCGGTTCGTTCGAGGGCGGCCTTCGCGACACCTTCGCTGATGTCGAGCATGTTGCTCAAATCCATCGCCAAGTGCCAACCAGGGTTGAATTGAATGTTGCCGCCGACTTTCACCTTGGCAGCCCGCTCGCGCAGAGCACTGAGTTTTTCCAGCGCCGATTTCAAATCCTCTTCGGTGCGGACGATGCCGACCAGGTCTTGCATCGTATCGCGAAGTTCTTCATGCACCGCGTAAGGATTTTCGCCATTGGAATCGTCGAACATTTTTCGGCAGTCGGCGGCCACCTTTTCGACTTCGTCTTGATTGATGGCACCAAACTCACTCTCGGCGGCGTGCTTCGCCGCGTATTCGCCCGATCGTTTGCCGAACACCAGCAAGTCGGACAGCGAGTTGCCGCCCAGCCGATTCGAACCATGCATGCCGCCCGCCGCTTCGCCCGCGGCGAACAATCCGGGCACCGTCGACTCTTGCGACTCAGAATCAACGCGGATGCCACCCATCGTGTAATGGCACGTCGGGCCAACCTCCATGGGATCAGCCGTGATATCGACGTCCGCCAGCTCTTTGAACTGATGGTACATGCTGGGCAGCTTCTTTTTGATTTCTTCGGGCGAACGGCGCGAAGCGATGTCGAGGAACACACCGCCGTGTGGCGAGCCGCGGCCTTCACGCACTTCCTTGCGAATCGCGCGGGCCACGACGTCACGCGTGAGCAACTCGGGCGGACGACGGGCGTCGGGAATTTGATCATTGACGACGGCCTTGACCCATTTGGTCGCTTCTTCTTCCGTCTCGGCATAGTCGCCTTTGAACATGTCCGGGATGCCGTCGAACATGAATCGTTTCTTTTCGTCGTTCAGCAACACGCCACCTTCGCCGCGGACACCTTCGGTGATCAACGTGCCGCGAACGCTCGGTGGCCAAACCATGCCGGTCGGATGAAACTGGACAAACTCGGTGTCGATCAAATCGGCTCCGGCCCACAGCGCCATCGCGTGTCCATCAGCCGTGTATTCCCACGAATTGGACGTGATCGACCAACAGCGGCCAATGCCACCCGTCGCCATCACGACTGCTTTCGCGCGAAAGACAGCGAAGCGACCCGTCTCGCGTTCGTAGCCAAAACAACCAGAGATCCGTCCGTCGTCGGTCAGCAGCCAGCGAACGGTAAACTCCATGTGCACATCGAGGCCCTGATGAACGCCTTTGTCTTGCAATGTGCGGATCATTTCCAGACCGGTGCGATCGCCCACATGGGCCAGGCGAGGATAACTATGCCCCCCAAAGTTCCGTTGCATGATGCGACCATCGCGCGTGCGATCAAAGATGGCTCCCCAATCTTCTAATTCGCGGACTCGCGCGGGAGCTTCCTGGGCATGGATCTGGGCCATCCGCCACTGGTTGAGATACTTGCCGCCCTTCATCGTGTCTTTGAAGTGCGTCTTCCAATCGTCGCGAGTGTCGACGTTGGCCAGTGCCGCGGCCACGCCGCCTTCGGCCATCACCGTGTGTGCTTTGCCCAGCAGCGATTTGCAAACCAATGCGGTCTTGGCTCCACAGGCCGATGATTCGATGGCCGCCCGAAGTCCCGCGCCGCCCGCGCCGATAATCACGACGTCGTAGTCATACGTTCGATATTTGTCCACAGTTCTAAATTAACCTCACGTCGGTGATCGTCCCGGAAGCCACCATCCATACGTAAAAATCCGCCAGTCCAACACCAAACAAGCTAACCCAAGCAAAGGCCATGTGATGTTTGTTCAAAGACGAAACGGTCTTCCATGCCTTGTAGCGTGCATCGCCCATCGCCACGCACGAAAAACAATCCATATTGCCACCGATCAGATGTCGCAACGAGTGGCATGAAAATGTATACAGTGCCAACAACGTCGTATTGGCCAGCAGAACAAGGGTCCCCACGCTCACGCCAAATGTCATCCCGCCATCGTCGGTTGGCCACATGCAGGCCCACACCACATCGAGCGACAGGATGACAATAAAAATGATCGCCACGTACATGAAGAACCGGTGCAGGTTTTGAAAAATCATCAGCCCGGTTTCGCCCATGTAGCGATTCCCTTTCACTTCGCCCACGGCACATCCGGGCGGATCCCAGAAAAATGCCCGATAGTACGCTTTGCGATAGTAATAGCAGGTCAGCCGAAAACCGCCGGGAGCCCACAAGATCAAAAACGCGGGCGACCACCAGGCGGGCATGTTGGGAATGATCAACAGCGGCGAGAAGAACGGCGACAGCACATGGGCGTGGGTTTCTTCCAAAATGGTGACGTGCTTTTCATCTCCATCATATCCATAAGCATGCATCCCGTGTCCCAGGACCGCCCGACCCGTGGCATAGATGATGAATCCGCCCAGTACGAGCGCAGTCAAGAGCGGCCCCACCCACCAGGCATCGCGTCGCTCTGTATTCCCTAGTCCATCTTCAACGGTTGACGCGACATCGGCCGCCATGGTGCACAATCTCCTTGTAGAATTAAGACCTGGGCAGTGTAACGCGGGTGAAAAAGGTCGTCAATGAGACCAAAATCGGCGTATCTTGTGCGACGCTCAGTTGCTGCCGTCGTTTGGCAATTCGATGCGAGCCGATTAAAACATACTCTTGCCAAGTATGTCATGAATCGCGATTGGTGAGGTCCATGTCCGAAATCCGAGATTCTGGGTTGTGGTTGAACTGTTTATTTGTGGCACTCGCGTTCACAGCCAGCCAAGTTCGTGCTGAAGAAATCGATTTCGACAAACATGTCGCACCCATCTTGGTGGCTCGTTGTATCGAATGCCATGGCAACAGCCAGCCGGAGGGCGGGCTTTCGCTGACGACTGTCGACAGCGCCACTAAGGGCGGAGAATCAGGCACAGCATTTGTGGCGCGCGACGCGTCCGGGAGCCTGCTGTGGAAACAAGTCAGCAGCGACGAGATGCCTCCCAAGCATCCGCTGAACGCGAAGCAAAAGGCAACGCTCAAGAAGTGGATCGAGCAGGGAGCCAAGTGGGGCACAAGCCCGATCGATCCCTTTGCCGTAACAACATCGACGCGCGGCGGCCGCGATTGGTGGTCGCTGCAACCGCTAAGCGCACCGGAGAACCCGCCGGTGGATTTGAAGCAAACGAATTGGCCGCGCACCGACATCGATTGGTTTGTACTCAGCAAACTCCAACAGGCTGGATTGAACCCGGCGCCGCCGGCCGATCCTCGCACATTGATTCGTCGGCTTTACTTCGATCTGATTGGATTGCCGCCAGCGCCGGAAGTTGTCGAGGAATTCTCGAAAGACGCGTCACTCGAATCCTTCGAACAGGCCGTCGACGATCTGCTGGCATCAAAACACTATGGCGAACGTTGGGGGCGGCATTGGCTCGATGTGGTGCGCTTCGGCGAAAGCGACGGCTTTGAACGGAACAACCCGCGAAAGAACGCCTGGCACTATCGCGACTGGGTCGTTAAAGCGCTAAACGACGACATGCCTTATGACGAGTTTGTGAGGATGCAACTCATCGGCGATCTGCTCAAAGGCGGTCCCGAAGGCGCATCGGCCACAGGTTTTTGGGTCGCCGGAGTTCACAACACCGTCGTCGGCGGCAGTCGTCGCATGAAACTACTCGCCCGCCAAGATGAACTCGAAGAAGTGCTGGCGACCGTCGGCCAGACGTTCCTTGGGCTGACGGTCAACTGCGCCCGTTGCCATGAACACAAGTTCGATCCCATCACTCAGAAAGAGTACTACCAACTGGCGTCGGCCATCTCGGGATTGGGCTACGGTGAACGTGTCGAGAAATCGCCAGAGGATGCTGCTCAGTTGCAGACCACTGGAAAACGACTGACCGCCGTTCGCGACAAGATCTCCACCATCGACGCGGAAGCCCGAAAGGCGATCATTGCCGCTCGCAAGAAAGGCGAATTCAAAGCACCGGACCCGCCGGCCGCATTGGCTCGTTGGGAATTCGACGGCGATTTCAACGACAGCGTCGGCCAACTTCACGGTAAAGCAGTGGGCAACGCTCGTATTGAAAACGGGGCGCTGATCGTCGATGGCAAGTCGTTTGTCGAAACCGTGCCGCTGCAACAGAGCATCAAAGAAAAGACGCTTGAAGCATGGGTACAACTCGACAATCTGCATCAACGCGGCGGTGGAGCGATTTCGATCGAAACACGCAACGGTAGCATTTTCGATGCGATTGTGTTCGGCGAACGCGAGCCAAAGCAATGGATGGCGGGCAGCAACGGATTCGTGAGAACCGATTCGTTTCGAGGAACCGAAGAAACTGAAGCAATCCGACGTGCGGTTCACTTTGCACTCGTCTACACCGCCGACGGAACCATCACCGGCTATCGCGACGGCAAGCCATATGGCCGTCCGATTCGCAAGTCGGGCTTGCAAAGTTACAAAGCCGGCGATACCGAGATCATTTTCGGACTCAGGCACAAACCGGCCGGCGGCAACCATTTTCTCACGGGCCGAATTCACAAAGCCGCTTTGTATGACCGCGCGTTGTCGGCCGAGGAGGTTGCTGCATCATCGGGCAACGCGGCGGAATACGTTCCCGAAAAACAAATCCTCGAATGGCTGGCCAAAGACAAGCGCAGCGAGCGCGAGAAATTGAAGGCGCAACTCACCTTGCTGACGAAGTCGCGCGATGAGGTCAATGCGCGAGCGAATCGCAGGATCTATACACTCACACCGGGCGGTGGAGCCAAGACCAACGTGCTGTTGCGTGGCGATCCCGACAACGTGGGCGACGTCGTGTCGCCTGGCGGAATCGCTTCGATAGCCGGTGTCGATTCCAGCTTTGCACTATCGCCCGACGCGCCCGAAGTCGATCGTCGACGCAAGCTGGCCGCGTGGATCACGGATCCGAACAATGCCCTTTTTGCTCGCGTGATTGTGAATCGCGTCTGGCACTATCACTTTGGCCAAGGGTTGGTCGACACACCGAGCGATTTCGGCTTCAACGGTGGCCGGCCGTCGCATCCGGCATTGCTTGATTGGCTCGCCGTTTGGTTCCAAGAGAACGGATACAGTTTGAAGAGGCTCCATCGATTGATCGTCACGTC
>CAYFJO010000095.1:0-28950 GCA_964343305.1 uncultured Pirellulaceae bacterium
ATTAAGAGTGTTGTTCTTCCTACTTTCCGACACGTTGTCGGATGAAACCCCGTTGGCAGACGCAAGTCATTTATGGATCGGCGCGAAATCTATCTTGAAATCGTGTATCGCGGCTTGCTCGATATCCGCGCGAATTGCAACGACAGCAAACAGGTGTTCGCGCAATCGGATCATCTGCACAACATGCCCGACTTGTTGGCAAATCTCGACAATGAGGAATTGCACGACTTCTACTGGAATTGCATGCGTCCGTCCTACTTGAGCGAATGCACGCCGGAACGCGCCAAGATGTTTGACGAGCTCTGGGCACAGTTGGAAGACTTGCAAGCAAAAGCTGATGGCGAGCCTGATTCGTAGCACGCGTCTGCCAACACAGCATCTGCCGCAAAGGTCCTGCGGACACGCCTTCGTCTTTCATTCCACGGGCGCTCGCGTAAAATCGGTTGTTGGTTGTTCGGCGTTTTCCGCTTCGATCAGGGGCGGCGTCGGCAATGCTACCCGTTGTCCATCACAGCGTATGGCCTTCGATGTCCTTCACGTGTTTCCGCATCTCGCCAACACTGGCGCTGTCTTAACACCGCTGGACGGCTGGGGCACACTCCAGCGCCAAACTTGCGATTCCATTGAGCGTCTGGCGGCGGATCTTGATCGCTACTCTGCATTGCACCAGCAATACGTCGACGATCACGTGACACGCGGATTGTGGCCTGAAGCGTCCGATGTTTCCTGTATTGGCTACTCCCTCTTCGTGCGAAATCAAACGACGATGGTTCAACTGGGTGTTTCCCCGCTAGGTTGCATCGTTTTTCGTATCCTGCCTAAACCATTGGCGCGCCTTTCTGGCAATTTGTCCGGTGATGATCTAATCGCTTTTCAACTCGACGAATGGACCGAGTTCACGCGCGACGAGTGTGTTTCTCGTGCCGACGCGCTTGAGGCCGTCAAATACTGTCTGGTCAACTCCCGCTTCAAGTGACGGCCAAGAGCATGTTCGCTGAGTCCCTTCGGGAACGCCTTCGATTTGGTGCCGACCACGTTCCGATATAGAATCAAATTGCTGTTCGACGCTTATTGATGTCGCAGACAACGGCGTCGAACATGCCAACCCGTTGGGCGACCTAACCGATGCCAAAACCCGTTGGATCGCTGACCTTAGAAGGAAATGTTTTTCCCTTCAGCGACGCTTCGTGCCGCATTCGCGATGGCCTTGTGTTCATTAAGGCGCACGGCTCGGACTGCGGCCTTCAACTCCCATGTATGCCGTTCGGCGAATCGGCCAGTCGCGACAATCTACCAGGCCGTGAATGGCGTCCATCTACCGCCGACCTAAACGCTTCGGACACGCTCAATGAGGGCGGTTTTGTCGTTCTCCGCGACGAAGAATTTGTGCCGTATTCAGCTCTCGTTTGTTGCGTAGGCTATCGCGCCGATTCCAATACGCTTGAATTTGACCTATCATTCTCCGGTCTGTTCAATGGCGACGCCGAGTTTCGGGATATCCACGGACATATCGAATGCGTTTTTGATTCGCCGCCATGCCCGGAATGTGGTCATCCACTTCGGTCTGCCGCTGCTCAACAGTGCTTTGAATGTGGGGCTCTCTGGCGCTAATGGTCGCCCAATGTGTGGCCGCTGAGTTGCGGCATCCGTGCCGCCAACGCCTTCCTTCTTCATTCAGCGTGGGCTTTCGATGTATTATTTCCTGGTTGGCCGACGTCTTTAGCTTCGTCGAAGGGCGGCGTCGGCCACACAACCCGTTGTGCGGGCTGCTCCCGTAACTCGCAATGTCAACAGACTATCAGATTTTCTTTCAATCAGATGAACCTGTTGAATCAACGTTGGAATTGATTAGCAGAGTCGAAGGAGTTGACACTCAGGGGGAATTGCACATCGAGGGGTTAGTAGCGACATCCTTTGGTGAACTCACAACACAGTCACGTCAAATCATGCTCGATGAGTACGGCGAGTACGGACTCAACGTCAATTGGAACATCAGCGGTACATACGACAAAACGACTGACATCTGCGAGCTGACAGAGCGATTGTTTCGCTGTGCGGCGGTGATGGTAAACGCACACCCAAATCGGTCGCTAAGTCTGATGCGCAACGCTGAGAGTTTCTACGTGTTTAACGAACCGAGCCGGCTCATCGTGTCGCCTGTATACTCGAAGTCACACGCAATTGTAGAGACACTCTTTCAAAAGCCATTCAATCTTGAACTAATTGAATACTGAGGCCCTACTCTGAGTGTCTCACCACGCCAACATGCAACCTTTCTCGCACACTGAATGGGCGCAGGGCACTGAGTTGACGTGCAAATCGGCGGCTCGCTCGGAGGATCCGGGTCGCCGCTTAGTGGTGAAGAATGATCCACTTCGTTAGAATTGTTCTCAATTCTAAAACCACTCAGAATGGAAGGCGCGGCGCCGCCCATTCGTATACGTTGTGCGGGCTTGGCGATGCTTGAATCCTTGTTATTCATTGTCGCGGCGCTCCTTGTGTTGGTCGTGCTCACCAGCCTTGCGCTCGCTCCGGTGGTTGGAATGTCGTTCTATCTTGCTACGAACGGCAAGATGGCCCGTGCTAACGTGGCTGTTGGCATTCTGTCGTCGGTGCTGGGCCTCATCGTGGGCGGGTTGGTCTTCGATCCCGTTGCGCGAACGCCCCCCGCGCAAGCGTACTTGATTGTCGGTGTCTGGATTGGCGGTATTCTCGGCGTTGTGATTGCGACGATTGCTCGCTTCACGAATGGTCCGCGCGAATTTCAACTCCAGCGGAGCCTGCGTTCGTGGTTCGTCGTGGTTTCGCTTGTCTGTGTGGGATGTGCAGCCGTTGCATACGTGTGGCGGCTTGATTGGTGATTCTGGCCGCCCAACTACTTGGGATGTGAAGTCAGCGAAAAGAAGACTTGGACATTGTTTTGCGTGCTCCCGAGCCTGACTTCAAATCCGTGTTCAAGGCGAGATGCTTCGTGGCAATACGGCTAGGGGTTTGAATTGGGTTGCGAGAATTGGGCGGAATCGTTCGCTCGTCAAGCGGTGCTGAGAATTAGTCGGGACGGATTGCGTAAGAGCCGGGCGGCGCAAGATGCGATGGGAGACGATCGGATCATACCGGCTGTGGGACGGCTTGGCGCGAGGGACAGGCGGTATGCGCAGACGGCGAACGACGGCAAGGGCGGCGTCCCACCCGGAGTGACAACGTTCGCCGGACCAAAGCTGCCGGTGCTCAGCGATGGCCGGCTGGTTGCGACGGGAAGAAATCTAGGCTTGTGGCTCGTCGAACCCGAAACAGCACGGTTCACAAAGTTTACAGAGCCGATCGGCAACTCTCATCCGGGGTTGGTAGAATATGACGGCAAACTCTGCGTGACGTCCGGCACAGCCAAGGTGGACGCGGTTGTATTTGCAGCACTCGGCTTGCCGTTAAATGACTCAATTGAGGTATCGCATCCAATGAGAAGACCTAACAAACTACTCGCGTTCATTCTTGCCTTTGGCTTCTGTTGTGCAGCAATCGATGCCGCAGAGACACCGCCGTCAAAGCCGCTTTTTCCCAACGGCCAGCCAGGCGACGATGACTATAAACGTTGGCGCATACCGACGCTGGTCGTCGCACCGGACAAGTCGTTGCTGGCGATTTGCGAAGGTCGGGTTGATGGTGGGGGCGCGACAGGAAATATCGACCTGATCCTGAAACGCAGCACAGACAATGGCCAAACGTGGGGTCGGAACGAGCTGATCGCCGATGCCGGCGACGACACGCTGTTGCAATTCTGTCCGGTTGTAGACAAGACGACCGGAATCATCTGGCTGGTTTTCGCTCGCAACGTTGGCTCGGATAAAGAAGGTGACATCATCACCGGCAAGGGCAGTCCGTCGCGAATCTTCATGACGCACAGCAGAGACAGCGGACGCAATTGGGCAGAACCGACAGAACTGACGAAGACTCTGACCAAAGAGAACTGGACCTGGGGCGGTGGTTCGCCTGGCGGTGGCATCCAACTGAAATCCGGTCGGCTGCTGATTCCGGCGTATCACGCGATCTTGCCTGCCGATGGCGGAGATCCAGACTACCAAAGCCACATGATCTACAGCGATGACCATGGCAAGACCTGGCAACTCGGCAAAACAGTGACGCCGCACACCAACGAATGCCAGGTCGCCCAGCGTCGTGACGGAACAGTCTACTTCAACGCCCGCTCATTGAATCTCGACTCAGGACGGCCTTTTCCCGCTCAGTTTCGTGGTTGGCGAACCGTGGCCGAAAGCACAGACGGTGGAGTCAACTGGAAGAACGTGAAACTGGAGACCGCTCTAGTCGATGATCCATGTCAGGGCTCGCTGCATGTGCTACCAAAACGTAGCCGAAGTCGTGAGACTTCGGACCGAGACGACGACCGAAGTCTCACGACTTCGGCTACACCACCGGTGTGGATCTTTACTCATCCGGCTGGCCCTGGTCGAAGAGAGCTGGCGGCGCGAATCAGCTACGACGAAGGGCGCACCTGGCCTGGCTTTCGGCGACTGGTTCGCGGCGGAGTGGGGTATTCCAGCCTGACTACGATGCCCAATGGCAAGTTGGGCTGTCTATTCGAAATCTGGGACCTCGAGCGGCGGACCAATGTGATCCGCTTCACAGAATTCACCGTCGATTGGTCGCTGGATGATTCGGTGGCCAAATCGCTTCCGAAAGTCGAGTTGAAAGAAGTAGGCAAGGTGGAAGGTTCGGGCGAGGACCACAACGCCTTCACAGATCTGATTCGGTTTCGCGACGACATCTATTTGACGTTTCGCAAGAGCGACATCGGGCACGGCGTCTATCCTGATTCGCAAGTCGTCGTCATGAAGAGCGAAGACGAAGGAAAGACGTGGCGCGAGATCCACCGTTTTTCTGTTCCCGAACGCGATACCCGCGATCCGCACTTCCTGATCTTCAAAGACCAGCTTTTCATCTTTTCCGGAACTTGGGATGCGCGGCCGTTAATCAAGAACAGTTTCGAAATGAACGATCACGTCGGAGTGGCCGTTGCGACGAAGGATGGCCGTACATGGACGGAGCCCAGGATGCTAGAAGGGACGCACGGCCACTACATCTGGCGTGCTGCCACCGATGGTAACCAGGCTTATCTCTGTGCGAGACGGGTCCGCGATTTTGTGCGAACGAAGAGTCGCGCACAACGTGGCCAGTTAACTGAGCATGCCCTTCTATCGAGCGAAGACGGCTGGGTCTGGAAATATCACGCGATGGTGCAACCGCAGTACGGCAACGAAACCGCGTTCTTGATCGACGATGATGGTTCGATGCTGGGGATCGCACGCACTGGTGGCAGTACAGCTCAACTCGTCCGCGCACAACCGCCGTTTACGAAGTTCAGCCTGTTGAACCTGGACCGCCCCATCGGTGGCCCGCTGCTGGCGAAGTGGAATCAGCACTATCTCATCGGCGGTCGGAACACGCTGTACGGCAAGCGAGTGTGCGCACTCTATTGGCTGGCCGACGAGCAACTGTTCCCCATGCTGGAGCTGCCGAGCGGCGGCGACTGTTCTTATCCAGGATTCGTGCAACTGGATGACCGCCGCGCCCTGGTTTCCTACTACTCCAGCCATGAAGGGTTTGCGGCGAAACCAGGCAAAGAGCCGCCAAGTTCCATCTTCGTCGCGGAACTGGAGATGCACGACTGACAAAGGAGAAAGTATGAATCCAATCGAGAGACGTGAATTCCTCGGTACATGCACCGGAGCCATCGGCGCAGTGATGCTCGCCAAAGGACAATCTGCCCACGGTGAAGATCAACCGACCACAGCGGTTCCGCCCAGGCGTAAGAAACTTGTCAGCGGTCGCGAAGATGGCCGCTTCGTCGATACGGCTGGCTTTGTGCATGCGTATATCAAAGACCACAAGCCGAAACTCGCATTCGATCCTGACATGGATCCTAGCAAATTTCCCGCATGGCGTGAAAGTTTGCGGCGGAAGGTACTTGAGTTGATGGCGTTCCCAGAAGTCGCTGCGCAACCGCCGCCCAAACGCGTTGCGGTCGAGCAGCGGGATGGTTATCAACTGCAACGGTGGGAAGCCCATCCGGAACCGTTCAGCGTCGTACCGTTCTTGATGTTGGTGCCCGACGGAACGAGTGCCCGTTCGCCCGCACCAGCGGTGATGTGTTTTCCCGGCTACAGCGGCAGCAAGGAAGCGCTCGCTGGTGAACCGGAGTTGAATGACCGCAAGCTCAATTGGTCGGAACGGAAACGGCGAGACAATAGTTTCGCTTTACATTATGTTCGCAAAGGGATGATTGCCGTGGTGATCGACAATCCCGCGCGAGCCGAAGCCGATAGTGAGCTACGCGGTCTTGCCGAGGTTTCTCGCGCCATGATCTGGGCGGGTCGCAACTATCTGGGCATTTCGGTTTTTCACAAGACGCAGATTCTGAAATGGCTCGCCCAACTGAAGATCGTCGACACGAAGCGCATCGCCACCTGCGGCCTTTCGCTCGGCTCGGATCCCGCGGACATCGTCGGGCTGCTCAATCCCGATCTGGTCAGCGCAGTCATCCATAATGATTTCTTGTGTGACTGGCGAGAACAGACCATCGCCATGAATGCTTATGCTGCCACCGCCTGGCACGTTGTGCCCGGCATGTATGCCTGGTTCGACGCTCCTGACGTCCAGGCGGCGCTGGCACCACGACATCTGTTGTTCACGGAAGGCGGCCGCACACCACACATCAATCGAGTTCGTGCCGCTTATGAAATGGCAGGTGCGCCGGAGAATGTCAAAGTCTTCTACTACAAAAAATACGCTACGCCGGGCTTACGCCACTATGATGACAAACCGATCCCCGAAGGACTCACGGACAAAGAGTATTTTCTGTACGCCAACGTCGATGTCGCCGATCATCGCTTTCACCCAGAACACGCTGTTCCGTGGCTGACCGATGTGTTTGAAATGAAGGCGCCGTAATGACTTTTTGATCAGAAACGAGCAGCCACTACTAATCGGGGGAGAATCGCGATTCAACGTGGTCCATTGGTTTATTGCGTTGAAGACGTCGATAACAGCGGCAATGTTCGCAACATCCGTTTGCCCCGCGGCGCCGAGCTTCATAGCGAATGGGATTCAGATCTGCTGGGAGGCGCTTGTAGATCGGCTGTGAGAAGTATTCGTTCATCCGTGGGAATCCAACTAATAAACGATGTGATATCATACCAAATACCAACCCTTCACTATCTATCTGTGAGACAATGAAACTCACCCGCCGTGATTTCGCCAAACTTAAGGCAAGTCACCAATAATGAAACACCCGTAGCTGAAGCGAGACTTCAGACAACCGAAGTCTTACGACTTCGGTTACATTGACCACCGAAGGATAAGGCAGATGACTATGATAAATCGGCGAGACGCACTGAAGGGCATTGCAGTGGGAATTGCGGCGGCGGGAGTTTGCTCTACGGCATCGGCACGCTCCAGCAGTGACGCGCTTGTCATGGGAGCGATTGGTTGCGGCGGTCGAGGACGGGCTCATGCGAAATTGCTGGCGGGGAGAAAAGACGTTCGTGTTTCGTACGTCTGCGATCCTGATTTAAAGCGAGCGGAACTTGCCGCGGCTGATGTCAAGAACGCTTGCGGGAAGAAGCCGGTTGTGGTGCAGGATATTCGTCGCGTTCTTGACGACGTAAGTGTGGACGCAATCACGGTCGCCACGCCCGATCACTGGCATGCTCCGGCGACAATCCTCGCCTGTCAGGCGGGCAAGCATGTCTATGTCGAAAAGCCGTGTTCGCACAACGTGTGTGAAGGTCGGCTGATGATCGAAGCCGCTCGTAAGCACCGCCGAGTCGTACAGGTCGGAACACAAGCCCGGAATTCAAAGCACGTGCGGCGAGCGATGCAGCTTCTGCGCGAAGGGGCGATCGGCGACGTGCTGGTCGCCAAGGCGTGGGACAGTCAACGGCGGGCCAACATTGGGCACGGCAAGCCCGGAAAGCCGCCAGCGCATCTGGATTACGATCTTTGGCTTGGGCCCGCGCCGTACGAGCCGTATCACGCCAATCGATTGCATTACAACTGGCACTGGCGTTTCGCTTACGGCACGGGCGATCTGGGCAACGACGGAGTTCACGAACTCGACCTTGCCCTGTGGGGACTGGGAGTCGATCGGCAGCATCCCGAGTCAGTGACCGCCAGCGGAGCCAAACTGTTTTTCGACGACGACCAGCAGTTTCCGGATACGCAGAACGTAACGTTCGATTTCGCTCCCGCGGGAAAAAACGGCCGCCGGAAGCAGGCGATATTCGAACTGCGGATCTGGACGCCTTATCGGATGGAGGGCTACGAAAACGGCAATGCGTTTTACGGCACGAAGGGTTTTCTGTTGCTCGGCAAAAACGACAACTTCAAGTTGTACGGCGAACGGAACAAACTGATCGAAGAGATGGAAGCGGACGGACGCAACACAGAGAACACGCTGATTCACCACGCCGACTTTGTGGACTGCATTCGTAGCGGAAGCCGGCCGCAGGCTGACATCGAGTTTGGCCATCACAGCGCGACGGCTTGTCATCTGGGCAACATCGCTTCGCGCCTCAAGCGAACGCTGTTTTTCGATGGCAAAACCGAACAGTTCATCGGCGACGAAGATGCCAACAAACTGCTTACACGAACGTATCGAGACGGACATTGGGCCAGTCTGTTATGACATCACCATTTAGTGAGCCGGCGGCGCTAGCTGCGCGTTTCGCATGGGCGACGTTTTCCGTCGCAAACCCGACGCTAGCGCGAACGGCTCAGCAGATCATTTCCAGTAAGGCACCAGGTGCATGAGTTATTCTCGGTTCTTTTTACTGTTGTGTTTCATGGGCCTTTCGACGACGTCGCTTGCTGGCGAGCGACCAAACATTGTGTTCGTGTTGCTGGACGACGTTCGCTGGGACGATCTCGGCGCGACCGGCCACCCGTGGGTGCAGACGCCGAATTTTGACCGCGTCGCGCGGGAAGGTGTCCTGTTTGCCAACGCTTTCGCCGCAACACCGCTCTGTTCACCGAACCGCGGGTCGATCCTCACCGGCCAGTATGCTCATACGCACGGGATAATTGACAACGTTGACCGATCCAAGCAAAGCCATCGGCTGGTGACGTTCCCCAGGCTGCTCCACGACGCCGGTTATGAATCGGCATACATTGGCAAGTGGCACATGGGCGTGGACGACTCGCCACGGCCGGGTTTCGATGATTGGTACAGTCTTCAGGGACAGGGCTATTACTTCGATCCCGACGTCAACGAAAACGGAAGGCGGTTCAAAGCCAAGGGATACACCACGGATTTGTTTACGGAGCGGGCCGTTCGATTTTTGCGGCAGAAGCGTGACAGGCCTTTCGTCTTGTTTCTGTCGCACAAAGCCGTGCATCCCAACGTTTTTCAAAATGCCGACAGCACCGTCCGCGGAGATCGAGGCGGCGCCGAGAAATTTACGGCGGCCCCGCGGCACAAGCAACTTTACGCCGACAAGCCGATTCCGCGACGCCCCAATGCAACCGGCACGAAGTTGGGCGAGGGAAAACCAGCACTGGTGCGGAGCATTCCCGGTGTTCGCCCGCTGAGTCTGGAAACTCGTACGGACGATGCGACCATTCGCAATCGCCTGCGCATGCTGGCCGCGGCCGACGAAGGTATGGGCGAGATCTTGAAGACGCTGAAGTCCACAGGGCAGCTCGACCAGACCGTTATCGTAGTGACCAGCGATCACGGCTACTTTTACGGCGAACACGGTCTGGATCGGGAGCGGCGGCTGGCTTACGAGGAAACGGCTCGCGTTCCGTTGTTCATGCGATATCCCAAGCGAGTCGCGGCCGACTCGCGTGTTGAGCAATTCACCGTCAGCATCGATCACCTGCCGACGTTGTTGGAACTGGCCGGCGTCGAGGTTCCCGATCGCGTACAGGGACGGTCGCTGGTGCCGCTTCTCGAAGGCAAGTCTCCGGCGGATTGGCGGGAGTCGTTCTTGATCGAATACTATTCGGACATCGTCATGCCGCGACTGGTCAAGATGGGTTACAAAGCTGTCCGGACGAACAAGTGGAAGTACATAAAATACGTCGATTTGAAGGGCATGGATGAACTCTACGATTTGGAGCATGATCCCTACGAAATGCAGAATCTGATCGGAGATCCGAAAGCAGCAACAGCGCTGGAAGCGATGGAAAAGGAACTGTCGAGGTTATTGAAAGAGTCGGGACCGGTGAAGTATTGAGACCGAGTTCAATCGCTCGTTTAACGGCAAGCCGCAACCAACTGTAGGACGCAGTTTCATTCCGTCCGGACGGATTGGAAATCCGTCTTACAGAAATGCACGCAAGAAAACAAGATAACCAAGAATTGTAGAACGAGTCGGTGTGAACCGCGAACAGCATAGAACAAAGGACACAACATGAGTGGAAAGCTGCTGAAAGAAAAACTCAAAGCGGGCAAGACGGTTTACGGGACCATGTTCGCTCACGCCCTCGACCCCGCGATCGTGAGGTGGTTGCCGGAAGATACGCTGGACTTCGTGATCGTGACTCCAGAACACACCGCTTACGACCTGGCCGAGTTTCTCGCCGTGCGACACGCTTTGCAAGTGAAAGGAATCGCCTGCATCGCCCGCACGCATGGTCGCGACACCGCGGACATTGCCAAAGTCTGTGACACCTATGACGGCGTGGTCGTGCCTTATGTGGAAGACTACGAAGAAGCCAAACGACTGGCTGCGGCTGCCGTGTATCGTCCCCTCAAAGGCAAAGTGCTCCAACGCGTCCTCGCCACCGGCCAATGGCCCAGCGAAAAGACGCAGCAGTACATCGCCGACAAGAACGCGGAAACCGTATTCATTCCAATGATCGAATCCGTCCCGGCGGTCGAGAATCTGGACGCCATTTGCTCCATTCCTGGTGTCGATGCCGTCTTTGTTGGCCCAGGCGATCTGACGGCCAATATGGGAATCCCAAAGGAGTACGACCATCCCGATCTTGTTGCAACTATTCAAAAGATCATCAAGACCGCCGACAAGCACGGTGTCGCGGCAGGCAGTTGGTTCGGAACCACCGAACAAGCTTTGCGAACCATTCACCACGGCGCACGCCTCGTCGTCTACGGGAATGATGGACTCTTGATGCAACAAGCGATGAATGACGTGTTCGGCGCGTTGAAGAGAGGTTAAGGGATGAGTCGCGGAAGCGTACTCGCAGTCATGCCGTTGTGCTGCGGCAGCCCGACGGAGCAGGCGTGTTGCTGATCGTGAACACAGCCTCGACTCCGGTCGAGGCATGGTTCACTTTGCCAGCCAGTCTGACTGATTATGAAGCCCTCCCACGATTCGGAGCCAGCGCTGCGACGAAAGATGGCCAGTGAGATTTGTACAATGCAAAGCGGGCCAGTGAATGGTGGAGTACACGCACCAGCAAGCCGATTGACAGCGATGCCCGCAAACGCTTTCCACAAACGGAAAAGGATCTGTAAAACCCTGCCGCCATGCAATCCAAAGTCAGCGACTGATCAAATCGTCCGTTAGGTGGTCGGTGTAGTTGAATAACTCCAGCCGCGCCACGCCTTCTTCAATTGTGATTTTGGACACGGCAGCGTTGTTGGCAACCTCGAATGATTCAGCCTTGAAACAGTCGAGAAACAACAGTTTGAAATCTCCATGCATAACATAGGCCACGCATTCGTCGGTATGGGCGAACGTGTCAATGGTTCGGCGATGCAGTTTCATTGCACGCGACTTGGCCAGATCAACATCCTCATGCGGTTTGCTCCCCCACCAGCCGTCACCGTCAATTTCATCTGGGATTTGGAATCCTGGAAACCGATTGCTGATGTCAGATCGTGTCAATCCTGGGCGCCCCACGATGTTGTCCAACACGTGCCCCGAGTAACATCCGCCTAGTTCGTGCAACTCCACCCAGATTTCTGGAACTAGGCCAGTTGTCTCATGGATCGCCTTGGCCGTTTCGAGCGTGCGCAAAAACGGGCTCGTGATCAACCGTGTGAACTTTTCACAGTCTATCCAATCCGCCAGGCATCTCGCTTGCTGAATCCCCATGTCGGTTAATGGCGGGTCCTCAATACGTTCGTGCTGTGGTAGGGCGTTGTTTTGAGATTGGGCGTGGCGGATCAAATAGAGTTGCATTACGACGTTGTTTCATTAACGGTCAAGAAGTAGAAAATCAATAATCCAATAAGAGGATCAAGTTGCATGTGTCATTGCTTTTTGTTTTCCGATTGATCGTTGCTTGCGGGTAGAGCCGCTCGCCATCCAGCCGTGAGCTGCGATGTCAGTCCTTTGACCAATTCTGTGTTTTCGGCATCGTTAGCGATATTCACGTTTTCCTGCGGATCGATCTCGTGATCGTACAACTCCAGCCCGCCAACCTTCGCGGGATCGTTTGCCGGCGTCCATCGTGTGAAACGGTACCGGTCTGTTCGAATCGATCGGCCCATGTGGGATTTGTTGGGGTACTGGCTGAAGGCCGCCGTCTTCCAAGGACGATCCGGTTTGTTCAGAAGAGGAGCGAAACTTGTTCCTTCGAGGTGATCAGGCAGAGGAATTCCTGCCAGTTCGCAAAGAGTTGGATAGATATCGACGAACTCCACCAGCGCGCCGGTCTTGCGACCTTTGGCTTTCATTTGTGGATCGCTCACAATTAGCGGAGCGCGTGTCGAGAGTTCGAAATTGGTAGCCTTGCCCCAGATGTGATTTTCACCGATGTGCCAGCCATGATCACCCCAAAGCACGACGATTGTGTTGTCGCGCAACCCAAGCCGTTCAAGTTCATCGAGGACGCGGCCAATCTGGGCGTCAACATAGCTAACGCAGGCTGCGTAGCCGCGAGTAAGTTCGCGGACTAGTTCGTCAGAAGGTTCGCCCTTGTTGGGAAAGTCAGTGTATGTGCGCGGGTGGCCCCAGGTCGTCGACGCAAAAGTCGGTGCATCTTTCGGTGGCTGACGATTCGTGGCGACCTTGACCTCTTCCGGCGGATACATATCCCAGTATTTTTTCGGCGCGATGAATGGAAGGTGAGGTTTGAGAAGACCAAGCGCGAGGAAAAAAGGCTTGTCACCCATCTCTCGCAGAGCCTTGATACCACGCAGGGCAATCTGTCCGTCCTGAAGCACATCATCGTCCACGTCAGGTGCTTCATGGGAGAGACCGAGGACAAAGTGGTTGACCCAATCGTCGATCTTCGAGCCGGTTGCTTTCGTCTTCCGCGCGAAGACCTCGCGGGCAACACGTACGCCTTGTTCGGTGTAATAGTATCGCGGTTCCGGCAACCAGGCGGGAACGGACCAAGACGTGGGATCATTCCACCGGTTGCGCACAACAAACGCGCCATGATAGATCTTTCCAAAAGCCTGGGCACGGTAGCCATGATTCTTGAATTGCTGCGGAAGCGTAACGATGTCGGGAAGATGATCGCGGAAGTGCTTGTGACGTGACCCGTTCGACCAGATCTCGGTGCTGTCGGGTCGAAGGCCAGTGAGAAGGGACGCTCGGCTAGCTCGGCAGACCGCCGCCTGACAATAGGCACGCTCGAAGACCATTCCCTGCTCGGCAATTCGGTCGATATGGGGGCTCTTGATGTGCAATTTGCCGTAGCAATGCAACTCCGGGCGCAAGTCGTCCAACGCAATGAACAAGACGTTCAAGCGTTGTTCCGCGGCGCTGCCAACGGTTGCAAACGTCAGGGCGATCACCAACAGCATCGCACAAAAACATGTTCGTTTCGTGATTCTCATATCCTGTCCGCGGCATGAATCCGGAATACAGAAACCGCGCCTTTCATTTCGGTTTGGCGGGTGGTCGCCGTCGCGCGGATGGCAAAGGCGGTGTTTTTGGTCGTTCGGGAAGCGGATCAAAGAAACGCATGTTGCGTCCGACGCGGTCGTAGTCACCAATGTCGTCACGCGCCGTTTCCGCTACGGCCAACAATCTCTTCACGACATCTGGATATTCTGCCGCAACGTTCGTCGTTTCACCAAGATCAGCGTCAAGGTCAACAAGAAACGGGTTGTCGAACCCGACTCGATCAGCCGGCGCGATGTGCCGGTTCACGGAAAACGGTTGGAGCCACTTGGGTTCTTTCGGTCGCGGCAGGTGCAGTTTCCATTTACCTTGACGGACAGCTTGAAGGTGCGTGCGCAGATAGTAGTAGTACGTCTTATTTGGATTGGCTTTGCCGAATTGGCCTTGGAACAGATGGCGAATATCCTCACCGTCGATCACACGATCTTGCGGTGCATCGGCACCCGCCAAAGCTGCGAACGTAGGCAATACATCGAGCGTGCTTGCCAATTTGTCACAGGTGGTCCCTTCCGGCACTCGATTCGGTGCCCACACAATCGCCGGGACACGCTGACCGCCTTCCCATGTTGACACCTTGCCGCTGCGCAGCGGGCCGGCCGATCCACCGTGATCACTCGGAAGCCAGCCGTCCGCAAGTTTGTTGTTCTTGATCAGCCAAGGGCCGTTATCGCTTGTGAACAGAACATACGTTTCCTCTTCGAGCTTCAATTCGCGCAGCGCGTCAACAATGCGGCCGACGTTGTAATCGATCTCCTCGATGACATCGCCGTAAAGGCCACGCTTTGATTTCCCTTTGAATTTTTTGGATGCGTCCAGTCGCGTGTGCGGCATGGTATGAGGAATATACACAAAGAATGGATCATCCTTGTGCTGCATCATGAATTTAATCGCTTCATCGGTGTAGCGCTCAGTCAGCGTCGCCATGTCCGCCTTTTCTTCGATCCGCTTTTCGTTGCGATAGAGATCGACAAAACCGTCGTTGCTTGTTGGCGTGCCAAAAAAGTAATCGAATCCTTGATGGGTTGGCAATAAGTCAGGATGGAACGCGCGTTGTGAATGCTTTGCCAGATCCCATTTGCCAAAGCATGCCGTGGCGTAGCCTTTTGTCTTTAGGACTTCCGCGATCGTGATTTCCCTGCTGTGCAAGGCCGGATGAACGTTCTTAATGTTTCCGCGTTCGGCGACACGCATCGGATGACAACCCGTCATCAACGCGGCACGCGAGGGACCGCAGATTGGTTGTGCATAGAAACTTGTGAACCTCATCCCCTCTTTCGCCATCTGATCAAGTCGCGGCGTGCGGATTTTTTTCGATCCGAAGCATCCGAGATCCTCGTAGCCCTGATCATCGGAGAAAATGAGGACAAAGTTAGGCAGGCGAACTGCGGCGAAGGTGGTCAGCGTTGAGGACAAAAGTACGGTAACGACAAGGATTAGTTTCATCTTTTTGTGGCATTGATGGAAGGTGTTCTTGAAAACCTCTATCAGTCTACCAACAACGTACCCGCAAAGAAGTAGCACAAGTCATGGCAAGTGAGGTCAATTCGCCCTATCGCGGATTATTCACTAACCTGACGCGCAAGCGAGGGGTCTTGGACGTCGCCCCTCGCTTGCGCGTCGGGTTAGTGTGGATTCGAATTTGCGCGGTGTCTTGGGCGAGATAGCCCGACACCTTTTCACAGAGAACATTACGTCGTTTGGACGGCGGTTCATGAATAAACCGGGCAATCATCTTGTGTCATCGGAGCGGCGAAATGAAAAACTATTTCAAACGGTATCACTACCCTATTCCACGATAGGTTGACAAAGCACATGATCGACCACAATGCGATCGGGTTCGTCTCCCGCGTAGACCCACATCATTTCCATCGGGCCGTCTGCGAGGTTGAGAAAACGATGAGGATGTCCATTGGGAACGCAGGCGTTGTCCCCCGCCGACATGATGTACTGTTTGCCTGCGACTTGGCAAACCGCTTCTCCGGTCACGATCGTGATTGATTCGTCGTAATCGTGAGTGTGGCAAAAGAGTGATGAGCCAGGCTGGAACAAGCCATAGCCGCCACAGATTCCGCGTGAACCAAAACGCTTGGCGAACAGATCTCTCGCTTCCACGCTGATCGCGACTTCCGAGGGAGCGGCGTCGGCGAAACGCCGCAAACTTTCCGGCGAAGATGGATCGGCAACGTCACAGTCCACGGTTTCAAAGTGATCCTTCAGAAACTCACGCTCGACAGTGCTTGTCGGAAAGGCTGTGTGAATCAGATTCGGCGTGTCGCCTGGGTTCTCCATGGCGTGGGCAACTCCGGATGGAACGTACACCGAATCGAAACGGCCAAGCCGGTAGCGTCGGCCCTCGATTTTCACATCCGCTGAACCTTCGAGCACGGTGATTGCCTCGCCGCACGGATGGTTGTGATATGCCAGACTGGAACTCGGTTGAAATACCACGAGGCATGTCGTCAACTCGCGCGACCCCAATTCGCCCGACGTGAGCACCCGCAATTGCACACCGTCGGACACGTCTCGCACCTCAACACTATCATTTCTCGAAATGAATTCCATCCGGTCCATGCTGTCACCTGTAATTCGGTCTTGCCACCTTCGCGACAGCTCGAATTGCCACTGAGGCGCATCGACGGACTCAGAAGACCGCCGTACGAGGCCTTGTCGCCAAAATACATCGGCCTCAGTATACCGGCTGGCATTAGCGGGCAAAAGCTGGTCAAATGCGGTCGAGATAGCACAGATTCTATTACGCTTCGTGGAGCGATACGAATGAACGGTATCTGGAATAAGCTGCTTCGGATCGATCTTTCTCGCGGCACTTGTCAAACCGAACGAGTTCCCGACACGGTTTACGAACATTTCCTGGGCGGCGCGGGTTTGGCGGCGTGGGTGTTGTGGAAGGAATGCCCGGCGGGGACGACGGCGTTCAGCCCGGAGAATCGATTGACTTTTGCGGCTGGGCCGTTGCAGGGTCTGAAACAAACTGGCGCCGCCAAATGGTCGGCGGGGGCCATTTCTCCTTCGATCAACATGAACGCCGATTCCGCCGCGACGGCCGCTTTTGGCATCGAGATGAAGCAGGCCGGATACGACGCGGTGGTCGTCCAAGGCAAAGCGGAGCGGCCCGTCTATGTTGTCGTGGATGACGACGACGTCCAGTTGCGTGACGCATCCGGGCTGTGGGGCACCGACGCGTACGAATCCCATGATGCGATTAAGGAAGCGGAAGGCGACGACTTCGAGGTGGCGTCGATCGGTCAGGCTGGAGAGCGCCTGGCACGTTTTGGCAATATCCAGACAGCTAAAAAATCTTACCTTGGTCGCTGCGGATTGGGCGCCGTCATGGGTTCCAAGCTGCTCAAAGGCATCGCGACACGCGGCTCCCAGCGTTGCCCTAGCCATGACGCCGACGCACTCGACAAGGTCAACAAGACGATCAACAAACGGCTGGCCGACGTGGATGCATCGAAGCCCGAAGAGTTTCGTATCTCCTGGCTGGGAACTGCCATGGCAACGGCGTTGTTCGCTCCCCAAGGGAACTTGCCTATTAAGAACTACCAGGAGGCAACGTTCCCGTCCGGCGAACAGCAACTCGGAGGTCGAAGTTACGTCGAACAGCTCAACGCCAAGCCGTGGCCTTGCAAATACTGTGTCATTCGTTGCCACAATCACGTCGAAGTGGACGACGGTCCGTATGCGTACCAAGGCAAAGGGCCCGAGTATGAATCTTTCGCAATGATGGGCTTTAACTGCCTGATCGACGATATGCAAGCAGTTGCCTATGCGGGCGAACTTGCGAACATGTACTCGCTAGACACGATCTCTCTGGGAGGCGTACTGGCCTGGGCGATGGAATCCTATGACAAAGGGATTCTTACCAAAGAGGACACGTACGGCTTGGACCTGACCTGGGGAAACGCCGAGGCGATGGTCGAGATGGTCAAGCACATTGGTCAACGAACCGACGGTCTGGGGTATCTCCTCGGAGAGGGAACGAAAGTTGCCTCGGAAAAGTTGGGCTGTGGTTCGGAAGACTGGGCCGTGCAGATGAAGGGACAAGAGATCGCCGCTCACAATTGGCGATCTCAGTACATCTCCGCACTCAACTACTGCACAGGCGTGGCTTCTGGGCCCAATCACGAACGCGGCAATTCGCAGCACATGTGGGTCGCCCATGTCCTGCTGCCTGAATGGGGACTTCATCACGCGGAAAATGAAGAGCGGTGGTCGTGGGAAAGTGCGTCGGAGCGTAACGCCAAATTCCACGACTATTGCAACGTCATCAATTCCGCCGTGCATTGTAAGTTCATGGTATTCGCCGGTTACACGCTGACGGATCTGCTCGACACGGTCAACGCCAGCACGGGGTTGGGTTGGACGCAAGACGATCTTCAGCGCTGCGGCGAACGCATCACGAATCTGCAGAAACTGTTGAACATGCGATACGGTTGGACCAAGGCCGACGATCTACGATATCCGAAACGGTTCATGGAGCCCGTGAACGAGGGTCCGGCTGCCGGAAAAGTACCGGTTGGTCTCGAAGATGCGATTGCCGATTACTACGACTATCGCGGCTGGGATCAGAACGGCGAGCCGACCGCGGCGAAGCTGAGCGACATCGGTCTGGATACGATTCCCGAATAAATTTATCGATGGGGACAGACGTGAGAGTCGTTGTCAATGGCCAAGAACGGGAGATTGAACCGGGCGTGAAAATGTCTCGCCTTGTGGAGATGATGGAACGTGATCTGGACAACGAACCGATGATCAACAGCCTCAAAGAGAATACCGGCAAGAGCCATCTCATCTTCGTCCACAACGGCCGCGTTGTGAGTTCGGAGCAATGTGCTACCATCGAAATTTGCGAAAATGACGAAGTGAGGATGATTCACCCTTTCTTCGGCGGGTGAGTCGCGGGACAGGCTTAGTTCACTGAATCTCGGGCATCGCCAGTCTCTCGCCGCGCAGTTGCCGGGCTTGATCCTCTGGACTGTAGGCGCCGTAGAAGGTTGCGTTGCAATCGATCCAGGCGGCCAGTCGGCGTAGTTCGCCGGCGGTGAGCTGCACTTCGTAGTGGCCCTTGCGCAGTATCTTGATCAAGCGGCTGCCCAACGCGCCGTATGTGCCGCCAGGTGGCGTGGTTTGGATTTGATTCCGTGCGCCGAATCGAGGAACGAGCGCTTCGGCGGCATTCTTCGGGTTCGTGCCGCTACCGGTGAAACTCTTGT
Organism: uncultured Pirellulaceae bacterium; assembly: GCA_964343305.1. GTDB lineage: Bacteria > Planctomycetota > Planctomycetia > Pirellulales > Pirellulaceae > CAYFJO01. The sequence goes on from CAYFJO010000095.1 coordinate 19,073, forward strand.
CGCCGCACAACGACCAGTAGGACTTCGTGAAGCCGTTGTGAGGTGTGCGCGTCAAGTCGATGTCGCCATCCGGCTGATCCGCGCCGTGACACGTAACGCAGTGTTTATCCAGCACGGGCTGAACGACTTCGACATATGAGAATGGCCGGCCGCCAAGTTCGCCCGGATCGATTTGCGACGGCGGGCGGCCAGCGGCCAACGCGTCGATACGATTCGGCGACTTCATCCGGCTCTCGTGACAACCGATACACGAGGTGCGTTCGCCCGGTTGGACGTAGGTCAACGAACGCATCGTCTGGTAGGCAAAGCCGTCTTTGTCGAGGGCTTGGAACAAAACCGGCGTCTTGGCCGGGACAACAAAATGTGCGGACCCGTCAGACTCGACCGGCACGGTGCCGAGAATGGCACGAGCGTTTTCTTCGCCCGCCAGGCCGATCCCCGGTTTGTTCGCAACGTGAGTGGTCTTGGGAAATATCTGGACGATGCGCAGCTCTTTGATGGTGTCGCGGGGAACTTCGCCCAGTCCTTGATAAACGTCCAACAACGTCATCACGCCGGTTTGTTGAGCATCCGCCGCCAGGTTTCCCTTCACAACCGGCGGCATGCTTCGGGCAGTCAACGGAATCGGGTTTGTGCTGCCGATTGTCGGATCGCGGTAGATCAGCTCGCGATTTCCAAAGGCATCGAGCAAGTAGATCCCCAAAGCGTTCTGCTCGTTCGCTCCCGGCTCCCAGACCAGTGGCCGGTGGCTGTACGCCACAAGAAAATACTTTTCCGAAAGTGGCCACGGTGCTGCGTAGTATTCTTGGATGTTCCTGCCTTCCGCTTCGGGAAAGGGCACTTCGGGAGTGATGCGGGTAATCGCCTGCTGGCCGTCGTCGCCCCGCGTTGGGTCAACGACGGCGATCGAACCGGCCGTGATCGAATGGTGGGCCGATGCCGTGAAGATGATTTTCTGGCTGTTTGGAATCGGCTGTATCTGGAACGTACAGTGCGGACTGGCCGTGGCGTTTCCCCACACGGCGATCGGGTTCGTTCCATCCACTCGAGTCGACCAAAGATTTTGATGCGTCACGGCATCTCGATCGATGTAGTCCCAGCGGCTGTAGAGGATCAACCCGTCGTTGGAAACGGCGGGAAACCACTCGTTGGTGTCGTGGTAAGAAAGCGTTCGGATGTTGTCGCCATCGGCGTCCATTCGGTGAAGCGTATAGACTTGCCAGCGGCGACTGAACTGGCCGCCAAAACAGCGTGAATGTCCACGGCGGCGAGACGAGCAAAAAGCGACGCCCCCGTCGGGCAGGTATGTGGGCATCAGATCGTCGTAGGGCCCTCGCGTGATCTGCCGCAGGCCGTTGCCATCGACGTTGATCTCATAGATATGATAGAAACCCTCGTCGATGTCGTTAACGAGCTTGCTGGGATCGTACTGACTTTTTTTGCATTCGACGAATGAGAATACGATTCGTTTGGCATCGTACGACAATCGCGGTTCGAGCACGTTTCCGTGCGTTAACTTGCCATCGAGGATGTCGCGGGCGGCGAGTGAGTGACCGGGATTGTCGAGGACGAAAATGCCACCGCCCGGTCGAGCACGCCAGCCATAATACTGCATCACCTGGTGGCTGTACGAAGTGGGAACGCGCTTGCAGAACAGCAGCTTGCCGAACTGCATCAGTGGGTTTGCCAGCGCGATCCGTCGCTTCAGCCAGCGAACGCGAAGATACAGTGATCGCCGTGCCTCGAGACCAAGGTTCGATCCGCCCGCCAGTTTCGCAAGGCTATCGAGTTGTCTCGCTTCCGCAGCCAAGAATCCTGCGCCGTGGTCCTTCCGCAATTCGCTGAGAAGCCGCCGCGTCTTTTCCATCTGGCGATCTGCGGCTTCCGCGTACGACTGCACCGTTTCAACAAGTTTGTCGCGCCGCCGCCAGTCGTCCTGCACCATCGTCCACAGGTCGAGTTCCGTGTGTTCCGGCCTACTCTTCTGTGCTTGGGAAGTACGAAGCAACGCGGCGCTGACTTGCTTTCGAAGGCCATGGGCTTCGTCAACACCCTCGCTGCTGATCAGGCCTTGGAGCATTTTCACGCCCGCCAACCACGAACCGCGATACGCGCCCAGCACCACACGCGGCAACTTCACCGATTTTCCCGGCTCGATTATCAAGGGCCGCTTCTCGTCGGCAACGACTAGCTCAACATGCAGCTTTCCATCGCCAATCATACCAGAACGGAATCGCCACGGCCGATCACCGGTCAGTGCGATTGCGACGCCGCTCTTGTCCGCCCCATCAGCCAGCAGCATCAAAGGCAAGGCGTTGCGATCGCTCAGCGCAACGGGCTGACCGACGGCTGACGTCTGGTCTCGCAAGGCGAGGTCCAGTCCATAGCCATGTACATGCGGCAGCCCAGTCTTGGTCTGCGGATCCACTTCCATTTCGTAGAACCAATTCGACTGGCCTTGCCGGCTCGTTGAGAAAGCTCCCGACGCTTGGAAGCGTTCACCGCCAGCGTACGCCACGATCGGATCCCAGTGGGTCGTGTCGTAGGTGATCTGGCCCCGCTTGTGGACCACAAATCGAATCGCGTCGCCCTTGCGCACGTCGAGCATGATCTTGGGCTCGACACCGCGGTCATCGTCACCGTCAATCTCTGCTTCCCAAACCGTTCGCTTGCCGTGGCGGATGAACAAACGAACGCCGTCGCCGCCGCCGTTGTTTGTATCGGCCTTGTACACTCGGCCGGTGATGTTGACACGACCGTCGCGCGGCGCTCGAAAGCGACGGACGCTTGGTGTGTTGTTTCCCGAGTGGTGCCAGTCTTTGCCCACACGCGTCCAATCGGGACCAGTCCAGTAAGTCGAGCCGTGCCAGGTATCGTTTCGATAAGTCAACTCGCGATATCTCGCCCCGTCCTGATCGTCCAGCACGCGAAAGGTCCAGTCGCCCAAGACCATGTTGTTGATCTCTGCTGCTTCTTTACCACCGTTGCTCACCGTCGTGTCAAGCAGCAGGAGCCGCAGTTCGGGGATCCAACGAGACTGCCGACGGACCACCAGCCCGGTTGTGGGATCGGTGGCGACGACTTCGTGCGCGCTAGGACGCGAGATTCGCCAACGTTGAGAAAACGAATCGGCGTTCTCACCGGTCAGAACGGCGGAGAAGCCGAGCCCGGGCTCGAGTCGTCGTATCAGCGTGTCGGCCGGTTCGTCGCGAAAGCGGTCCAACTCACCGCCGCCAGCGGGAACCTCGCACAGGGCGCAGAGAGCCAGTAATCCAAGACAAGAGGCAATGCGAGTTACCATTGAAGGCCACCATCATCTTTGACAAGCAAATGCGTAGGCCGGAACAAGTCCGCGCAGTTCCGGCAGGAATTTCGATGCCGGAACTGCGCGGACTTGTTCCGGCCTACTCGTCTCAACGCGAAAGCCTACAACTTCCAACCTTCTCGGTACTCGCGGCGAAGGAATTGTTCAGCTTCTGGGGCGTTCGGAATCTTCAAGTTCACGGGGTCCCAGTCGATTCTTTTTCCACAACGATAAGCCACGTTACCCAGCAGGACCGTTTCGGTAACCGCGCCGGAGTAATCGAAGTTGCAGGTCGTCAGGCTGCCAGTCTTGCAGGCGGCAATCCACTCCTGGTGATGGCCGGTCGATTTGGCAATGGTCGGATCCGGGCGCTTGAGGTCGGCGAACTGTGACTCGGGCCACAGTGCGTGCTTGCCGTAATTCGCCAACAACATTCCCTTCGAACCGACGAACACGCCCCATGCCCAGTCTGGCAATTCATGTTCCTGCCAAAACGGCGGTCGCTTCCGACCGTGGTCCCAGGTCAGCGTGACCGGCGGCAGGTCGCCGCGCGCCGGGAATTCCCACCGAACCGTCTGAGGCCGCGGCGTGCTTTCGAGATGCACCGCAGGCCCTTCGGCTTCGATCGCCACGGGATGCCGTAAATCCAACGCCCAAAAGGCGAGGTCCAAGTAGTGGCAGCCCATGTTGCCCAACGCACCGCCACCGAAATCCCACCAGTAGTGCCAGTCGTGCGGAACGTAGCACGGATGGTACGGCCGAGAAGGTGCCGGTCCAAGCCAGACGTCCCAATTCAATTCGGGTGGAACCGGCGGTGTCTCTTGCGGACGATCACCCGCCGTTCCGCCGCCGGCGAGCCGGATGTGAACTTCGCGGACAGGCCCGATCGCGCCTGACTGGATCAATTCAACCACGCGGCGGTAGTTGCCGCTGGCATGAATCTGCGTGCCCATTTGCGTGGCCACCTTCTTCTCAGCAGCAATGCGAGCGATCGTGCGAGCCTCGTGAACGGAATGGGTCAACGGTTTCTCGCAGTAGCAGTGTTTGCCCATCCTCATGGCCATGGCGCTGGCCGGAGCGTGGATGTGATTGGGCGTGCTAACCACGACCGCGTCGATCTGCTTGTCCATGTCGTCAAGCATCTTGCGGAAGTCGTGGAACTTTCGCACGCCGGGGTATCGATCGAAGGTTGCCGCCGCTCGGCGCTCGTCGACATCGCAGAGTGCGACGATGTTCTCGCCAGCGACGCCTGCCAGGTTCGAGGCACCTCGCCCGCCTGCGCCGACCAGTGCAATGTTGAGCTTTTCGTTGGGCGAAGTGTCTGCCCGCAGGCTTACACCGCCGGTTAGCCACACGCCGGCTCCTGCAAGCGACGTGTTGACGATCATTCGCCGCCGGGAGATTTGCTTTGCCATCGTTTGTTCTCCAAGTGCTAGTGTATTCGAATGGTCAGCAGGACCTCATTCCCCGGCGCTTTGGGTGAGGCGTGGCGCAAGGTTCGGTCGATTGCCGCGAAATTGATAGTCTGGCCAAAGGGGACAGTTAAGGTCGGTCCAACATTTGATGCGGCGTTTTTCCTCCGTGGTTAGCTTGACATCATAGTGCCCCGCATCAAGCACTTTCCAGAGCTTGCTCTTGACGGTACCGAAGGTCAACGGTTCACGCTTTTCATTCCCGCCTGAGTTGTAGCCCCAATCGAGATAATGGACCCAGCCCTGCGAGATCAACGTGCGGTACGAGGCGGGTACTTTGTCGGCATCGAGCGTGGCCGTGAAGTCGAGCTTCCGTTTGTCGCTTGAGTCGTGGCAAGCCACGCAGTGTTTGTTCCATACGGGTTGGACGACCGTCTCGTAGGCGAATGGTTCAGCGCCCCACGGTGGTGGTTCGAGCTTGCTGGGTGGGTGCTGCAGCGCGAGGGGCGGACGAGATGGCGGTGCGGCGCTGCGCGGCTCATGACATCCGATACAACTCCGCCGCTCACCCGCTTGCAGTTGGACAACGCTGCGCATTCTCTGCATCTCGTTGAAGTCCTCGTCGAGGGCTTGAAAATACAAAACCTTGCCCGACGGTGCGTAAAAACGCGCCGAGCCGTCCTTCTCCACCGGCACGATTCCCAACGACGCTTTGGCCACGTACGAAGGCCAACCGTATGGACCGCTGACTTTGTGGATCGGCGTGGCATACCATTCCTTAAAGTTGGGATGGTCGTGACGATAGCTACCATCCTGCAACTGCTCCAAATCCGCTCGTAATTCTTGGCAGACACGAAGGTACTTGACCGTGCCGCGCCGGACACGGTGTTCGATACCCTGGTAAACGTCGGCCAGGAACAGCTCGCCCGGTTCGTCTTCTTGGGCGATCTTGCTGCGGAGCACGGGAGGTGTCTTCTGCACGCGAAAGGGCGTCGGGCACATGCTGCCGATCTCGGTATCGAGGTAGAGAATCTCTCGATTCCCAAATCGGTCGATCACGTAAATACCAAACTGGTCCCGCGGTGCATGAGAGCAAAGAAAATAGTCGCGGGCCAGCGGCACGCCGTCGCGGAAACATTCTTCCTTGGGCCAGTTCCCCGGCCAGGGAACTTCGGGAGTGAGCGTTGTGATTGCCTGTTTGCTGAAGCGGCTCTGGGAAGGGTCGACCAATGCCAAGGGACCGTTCAGATCACCGAAGTGCGAAATCAACGTACACAAGAACTCGCTCGTGCCAGGCACCTCGCGGCCATTCGCGTAACCGTTCGGCTGGATGATGTCGTTGCCGAACACCAATTCCGGATGACTGCCGTCCGGCCTGACCGCCCACAAGGTGTGACTGAAATCGGCCCCTTTGTCGATGTACTCCGAACGCTGCCAGATGATGCGGCCGTCGCTCATGACCGAAGGTCCCCATTCGCTCAGGTTGGCGAACGACAACGGCCGGATGTCTTGGCCGCGAGCGTCCATGCGGAACAGCACGGCCGCCTGGGGACGCCAACACAGGAAGCGAGCGCGGCACCGCGTACTGACGAACGCCAAGCCACCGTCCGGCAGCGGGCAAGGCCAATAATCATGAAAGGGTCCATCTGTGATCTGGTTCAGGTCGCTGCCATCCGAGTTCATCTCCATGATGTGGAAGTACCCGTCGGCCGAAGGCCGGTAGCCAAAAAAGACTTTGCTCAGATCGAAGTTGGCCATCGGGTTTCGAGCGATTCCATCACCGGATTCGAACAACTGCTTGAGTTTCGCGTTGGCTGGTTCGAAACGGCCGTCGTGGCGAGGCACCTGCAAAACGTAGACGCCCCCGCCTGCCCGGTAGCGAGAATCCAGTAACACACTGTAGTTGTGTGACGGTTCAAAAGCATGCCGTTTGACGAACAGAATCTTCTCGATCGGCTGCAAGTCCGGATCGCGAAAGAAGAGCCGGCGTTTGGCAAGGCGAGTCTCGAACAGCGTCTGTCGCTCGGCTGCCACGTCGGGCTTGGCCGCGGACTGCAACTCGTTCTGCCGATGGCGCAGTTTCGCCAGTTCGCGACGCTCATCGGCCACGTCGCGCTCCAGGCTCGCAAAACGCTCCACCATCTCGGTCATCAACGACAGTGTCCGCTCCAAAGGATCGTAGCGCAGCAAGTGCAGCGAATAACTCTCGCCGCTTCCCTCGCGCATCGTGAGTTCATACTCGGGTCCGATCGGACCATGACCTTGGATGGAAATCACTTTTGCTTCGCCAGATGCCAGAGTCAGCCCTTCTTCGAGTGCGGGTGCGCTGCCCGAGACCTTGATGGGTTCGCCTCCTGGCGCGGCGCTCAGCCGCACACGAAAGGTCCGGTTCACGGCCGGAGCAAGCTCGGCGATGGAAAGAGAGGAAAAGACGAAGTTCACCGCACGTCCTTGCGGCTGCGTGTGCTTGCCTCCCATACCCAGGCCGATGCGCAAACCTTGGCTTCTGCAATCCGAAAACAGTTCCAGGGGCAGGCGAGCCTCGAAGCAACTGAGCGATTCGTTCGCCGCGCCTTCCACCAGTGTCGATTTCTTTAACTTGCCGTCGGTTTTGTAGGTGTCGAACACGAACCCTTGTGCCGCGAACCGTAAGACCCCGATGTCGCCCCCGTCCCCGGAAGAAACTACCGCCACGTGGCTGCTCAGCAATCGGTTGGTTGTGATCGCCAGGTACAAATTGTCACCGTTGTGTCCAGCGGTCACCGCGGTCTCCACCAACGGACCCAACTCGAAGTCGTATGGATGCGCCACGCGTGCGACGCCGCGCGACGCACGAGTCCAACAGGCATCGTCGATGAGACCGTCGATCGCCGGAACGTCAACCAAAGATGGCAGCGGCAGCGAATCATCGCCGACATGGCGAGGATATTCCTTCACGCGACCGTTGTACGGCACCAGGCGGGCGCTCAAGTCGGCGCGACCGAAGGCCTTCAACCAAGCGTGCTCTTCGCCCAGCAGGGCGTAACGAAGCTGCTCGTTGTACTTGGAATCCGCTCGTGCGATGCGTTGTCCCTCGATTCGCGGCGCAGGAGGCGGTAGAGGGATGCGTCCGCCAGAGCCGCCCTGACGACGGACGGCAATCTTGGCCGCCTTGGCGACGACCCGCTTGACGGTCTTCCAGATGTCACCATCGGTTGAGAGCTGGATTTCGAACTCGATCGGCACGCGGTCGGCGTACTGCCGCTTCCGATCGCGCGAGAAGACGACCTTGGACACAGCAGTCATCTTTGGCAGTTCGATCTGTGCCCATTCGGCCGATGTACCGGCGGCGATCCAACTGAAATCGTTGCCGTAGCGCCCGTCATTGAGATGCTCGATCGTGTGTTTGGTGTAACCGGCAAGGCATGATGATGCAGTGGCGGTGGCTCCGTTGTCGCGTGCCGCAAAATTGCGTTTCCCATCCGCAGCGTAAACCTCTAGCTCGTCAATGCACGCTTGGTTCGCCGAACTGGCATGAATCACAAAGCGGACGAACTTTGCTTGCTGTGTCGGAAAGGTGACCGTGTTCGGAAGGTCCGATCGGATCACCAACTCTGCGCCGGTCAACACCGTGGCAAAACACAACATCATCGCAGCCCCAACCAAAAAAGGGCCGCTTGTATCGATCGGCTTTCGTGTAAAGGGTGTCTTCAGGTGTCGTTGTTGTGGAATGGCTCGGGTCATAACAGTTTCTCTTGTCGAGTCGCGCGGTGCGTTGAAGTTCATTCAAACACATGAAAGCAGACTGTGATTGGAGAGTATTATCAGGTGCAAGCTACCGCAAGTAAACCCAAAATGGAACGCCGCACATTTCCAGAAGCCTGAGAAGCAAGTCCAACACGTGACCAGTATCTGGATTGGCACGCATATCCCAGAGTTTGCGCACCGTCATTACTTTGTAAGCCTCCCACGGCGCGATTCAATTCAATGTTGCAGACGAGCTGACTGGCTCATCTAAGTTCTGTTTCTTGGACTCGAAAAGACTGCATTGCCGATCGATCTACGACCACGCCCAGACCAGGACCTTTCGGTACATCGACGATTCCCCCCTCGATCCGAAGCGGTGTCTTGAACATCTCATCGCGAAGCGGGTTGGGGCTGCGGTCGCATTCCAGCCGAAGCTCGCCCGCTTCGGCGCGTCCGGGCTCTCGGTAGGCCGTGGCCAAGAAGTGTGTGGTCGCGGCTAGATTCACCATCGTACCCCAGGCGTGCGGCACAACGTTGACTCCGTGGGAAGCAGCGACCGCGCGGATCTTCAACGCCTCGGATGGTCCGCCACAATAGGCTAAATCGGGCTGGGCGAACTGAACTCCGCCAGGTACCAGCAGCGACTGAAATCCGTAACGTGTCTGTTCGCACTCGCCACCCGCCAATGGCACGCGCAGCTTCTCGTGAAGCTGCCGGTACAATTCGGGGTGCTCCGGGGAAACCGGTTCCTCGAACCAAGCAAAATCCGCTTCGTCGAGTGTGCGGCCAATGCGGATGGCTTCAGGCAAGTCGTAGGCATGATTTGCATCGGCCATCAGCGTCATCTCTGGCAAAGCTTGTCGCATCATTTCGATCAGCTTTCGATCAAAACTGTCGTTCCTGCCGATCTTGATCTTCAAAGCACGAAAACCTTGTTCGCAATAGCCACTCGCTTCCGCGATCAAGGCATCAATCAGCGTGGCGTCGGGCAAGTCGCGGAAGTACATGCCCGTTGCGTAACCATGCACCTGATCACGAAATCGTCCGCCCATCAGTTCGCTAACGGGTTGGTTCAGCAGCTTCCCTTTCAGATCCCACAAGGCCATGTCGATACCCGAGATGGCCGCCATGAGCACACCGCGCCGCGCGAAATCGATTGTCGTCTGCCACATGTGGTGCCAATGGACGTCGATTTGCCGAGGATCTCCCCCCAACAATTTCGGTGCATAGACAGTGGCGACAGCCGCCTGATTCACCGCGGATGGCCCAAAGCATTCGCCCCAACCAACCTCGCCCGTGTCAGCAATCACCTCGACCAACAATGACTCACGCGCAGCGCAACGCAACTGTGAGTAGGAAAATGGCTGGTCCAACTCACAACGAAGTTGGTGCGTGCGAATACATTCGATGATCATGTTCAAAACCTCGCTATGCAC
>CAYFJO010000096.1:0-2373 GCA_964343305.1 uncultured Pirellulaceae bacterium
GCTTCGACAATCGCGCGAACTTGCATTTCGAGGATTTCGGGATACGTCACACTCAGACGACAGCCGCGATGACCGAGCATGGGGTTGGCTTCATGGAGTTGCGAGACCCGTGCCTTGACTTTCTCGACGGGCACTCCGATAGCCACCGCGACTTCTTCTTGTGCCTCTGCCAGTTGCGGAAGGAATTCGTGCAAAGGCGGATCGAGCAACCGAATCGTCACCGGCAACCCCTTCATTGCCGACAAGATGCCTTCGAAATCACCGCGCTGATACGGCAATAGTTTTTCGAGCGCCGCGCGGCGTGCTTCCTCGGTCTCGGCCAAAATCATTTCACGCATCGACGTGATGCGATCTTTTTCGAAGAACATGTGTTCGGTTCGGCACAGCCCGATGCCTTGAGCACCGAAATCGCGTGCACGCTGGGCATCTTCCGGCGCGTCCGCGTTGGTCCGAACCGCCATCGTGCGATATTTGTCGGCCCACTCCATCACGGTTGCAAAGTCGCCGGAAAGTTCGGGCTCCTGAGTCGCGACGCTGCCGGCCATCACTTCCCCGGTCGAACCGTCGATCGACAACGTGTCTTCATACGTGAAGGTCCTACCACGTACAGTAATCGATCGGCCTTTTTCATCAATTTGTACAGCACCCGCTCCGGCGACGCAGCAACGGCCCCAACCGCGAGCGACAACCGCCGCGTGACTGGTCATGCCCCCGGTGCTGGTGAGGATACCGGCCGCGACATGCATGCCTTCGACGTCTTCGGGACTTGTTTCCTTTCGAACGAGCAGCACGGTTTCGCCCGCCGCGCTGCGTTCGACTGCTTCGGCGGCGGAAAATGCGAGCTTGCCTTGCGAAGCGCCCGGAGATGCGGGCAAGCCCGTGCAAAGCACGTCGGCTGACGACTTGGCACTTGGGTCGAACGTGGGCAACAGCAACTGGGTCAAGTCATTCGCCGGAATTCGCGTGACCGCGGTTTTCTCGTCGATCAATCCTTCGCGGACCATGTCGCAAGCGATCTTGACCGCCGCCGCGCCGGTACGTTTGCCGTTGCGCGTTTGCAACATGAACAGATTGCCCTTCTCGATCGTGAACTCGATGTCTTGCACGTCCTTGAAATGGGCTTCTAGCGTGTGTTTGATCTCGATGAGTTGTTTGTAAACGCCGTCGTTCCAACTCGGCATTTCAGCGACGGGTTGCGGAGTGCGGATACCAGCGACGACGTCTTCGCCTTGAGCGTTGACGAGGAATTCGCCAAAGAACTCGTTGGTGCCGTCCGATGGATCGCGAGTAAAAGCGACACCGGTGCCGCTGTCTTCGCCCATGTTGCCATAGACCATCGACTGGACGTTGACGGCCGTGCCAAGCAGCCCGCGAATGTTTTCGATTTCGCGATAGCTGATCGCCTTGTCCGTCATCCAACTCTTGAACACTGCTTCGATGGCCAGTTGCAACTGGATCGCCGGATCTTGTGGAAAGTCTTCGCCCGTGTTCGCTTTATAAACTTCTTTGTAGGCATCGCACAGCTTCACGAGTCCGCTGGCAGGCACATCCGTGTCTTCCGTCACGCCCAACTCGCTCTTAACTTTCCAAAATGCTCCTTCGAAAAGATCGTGGTGGACTTCCATCACCACGTCGCCAAACATGTTGATCAAACGGCGATAGGCATCGTAAGCAAACCGTTCGTTGCCGGTGGCCGCGGCCAAAGCCTTCACAGAAACGTCGGTCAGCCCCAGATTCAAAATTGTGTTCATCATGCCGGGCATGGAAACCGCGGCACCAGATCGGACGGAAACGAGCAACGGGTTCTGATCGTCGCCGAACTCTTTGTCGAGTTCCTTTTCCAGCAATTCGACGTACTCACGAACCTCGTCCATCAAACCATCGGGCAGCTTCCCGCCGCAATCGTAATAGTCGGCACAAACTTGCGTCGTAATCGTAAAGCCAGGTGGAACGGGCAGACCGATTCCTGTCATTTCGGCGAGATTCGTGCCCTTGCCGCCAAGCAAATCCTTGCCTGCGCCGCGACCGTCTGTGCGGGTGTTTCCAAAGTAATAAGCTCTTTTGCCGTCGGACATCGAGATTTGCCTCGTGAAAAAATGAAACAGGTGTTTTGGTGGAGAATCCGCTGTCAGCGGCGTTGAATGCAAAGCAAACTGCGAGTCTAGCAGTGGCTGGAAAAACCGTCAATGAACCCCGCAAATCGGTCGTGTCCTAACTTTGGGTTGTAGACTTCCGAAGTTTTCCGAAACTTCGGAAGTCTGGTTCAGGCCCGCACACTAAGAGGACACTACGCGCAAATCGCAGTGTTTTCGACCGCCACTTGGGAACGATCCACACCATCACGTGACAACGATGGATCGAATTCCCCCGCAA
>CAYFJO010000096.1:2473-15782 GCA_964343305.1 uncultured Pirellulaceae bacterium
AACTGGTCGGCATCGAGTTCGCGGATGAGTTGGAGGACTTCCCGCGATTGAGGTTCGGCGGCGAGGCATGTTGGATTCGACAAGCCGGCGTGCAACGCGAGAGCAAGCATCGGGATGCGGCAGTTCCACTTTGCAGCCGTCATTTCCCGTCCCCCGTGCATCTCGTGGGTGAATCCCGTACTATCTTGTTACAGAAAGTTGCATTTTATCTCATTTGATGCGAGAAGATCAAACCAGTCGATGGACAGCGAGCAGGATACACCACGCAATGTCACGGGACTCGCGATCACCGTCGAGTTTGGTCTTGCGGTGCTTGCGATTGCGTTAGCCTGGCTGATGGGACGACCGCCACTTGCGGGACTCGACTTTTCCTCAACGGCAATCAACAGCAACCTGTGGGCGGTTTTCATCGGCATCCTTGCGACGGTGCCCATGTTGTTGATTCTTCCCATCGTACAGCGATCCAACTTCCAACCGATCGTTCGCTTGAGAAACCTGGTTGACGAAATGATTGTGCCGATGTTTGCCGAGACCACGGTAATTCAAATGGCTGTCATTTCGTTGGCGGCCGGCGTGGGCGAAGAAATGTTGTTCCGCGGGCTGCTGCAGGAATCGATCGCGGACGGAATTGGCGGGGATGCTGGGATGTGGATCGGATTGATCATCGCGTCCCTGGTTTTCGGCGCGTGTCATTGGCTGACGACGACTTATGCGGTCCTCGCGACGGGCATCGGTATTTACATGGGGCTGTTGTTTGTGTTGACCGGAAACCTGATCGTTCCGATTGTGGCACATGGGCTCTATGACTTCTTGGCGCTCGTATATCTGGTAAAGTGTAGAAGCGTTTCCCAACCTCAAATGTCGACCGCTCCAATCACAGACGAGACGTCGTGAATTCGGCAGGATCATTGTGTCAAGCTCGCCAGAAGAAAAACGCACCTACCATCTTGAGATGGCTGAGCGAAATCAGTTTCGGCCGCATGAGGCGGTCCGCCCCGAATTGGACGTCCGCCAAGTGGAAATGGCTTGCCCGGAATTGAACTGGTTCATGCACCAAGCGGTCGGTGTGGACTTTCGCTGGGGAGGCCGCGAGGATTGGGACCGGCAACTCTGGACGGACTACGCGGATCGGCCAGAACTGGAAACGTGGATCGCCTATGTTGGCGGCTCGCCGGCAGGCTACTACGAATTGGAGCGTCAAGAAGATGGCAGTGTTCGGATTGAGTGCTTTGGATTGATGGGCCGTTTCATCGGTCAAGGATTGGGCGGACCGCTGTTGTCCAAGGCGATCGACCGCTGCTGGGAGATGGGGGCGACCGGGATTTGGCTGACGACATGCAGCCATGATCATCCCCACGCCTTGAGGAACTATTTGGAGCGAGGTTTCCAAGTCGTTCAAGAAACAACCGCACCACCCAACGCGTCTCGAGAGTCCGTATTGTTTACGAGTAAAACTATTTAAACGCAAGTTTGCAGCAGAGGAGTTCCCATCGTGACAACATTTGTTCGCCACACACTCACCACGGTTTTCATCGCACTGTTATCTTTCACGGTGTCAGGGCAAGACAAACAAAAGCCGAAGCCCAAACCACCCAGAAAGAATCCGCTCGTCATCCCTGAAGTTTCCAAAGACAAGGTTATTTGTTTCGCACTCTATACGGTGCACGACAACATTTTGAAACTGACCGCACAGTTGTATCCGCTCGACGAATCGGACCCTCGCGTCGTGCGTTTGGAGGTGAAAAAGGGCAACGAGTGGGACGAGATTGCCAAGGCAGACGTGAACGAAGACGGCTGGACGGCGACGTTTCGCGTCGAAGACTGGGACATGACGAAAAGCGTCGAATATCGAGTGGCGCATGGCAAGACGGCATTTTACGAAGGACTGATCCGGCGCGACCCCGTCGACAAAGACGTGATTACCGTCGCGGCGTTCACAGGCAATTCGATTTATACGCCACACGGCGGCGACATTTCGCGCGAAGACATCGTCGCGAACATCAAGCGAATCAAGCCCGACTTGCTCTTCTTCTCGGGCGACCAGGTTTATGACCATCGGCGACACTATGCCTATTGGCTCAAATTCGGCCGCGACTTTGGCGATATCATCCGCCAGTGCCCGACGATCACGATCCCTGACGACCACGATGTGGGACAGCCGAACATCTGGGGAGCGAGCGGAAAGAAATCAACCTTGTCTGGTGCCGCCGATGGTGGCTATGCGATGCCTGTCGAATACGTGAAGCAGGTCGAGCGAGCACAGACGAGTCATTTGCCGGACCCATTTGATCCGACTCCCGTGAAACGCGGCATCGGTGTTTATTACACCGACATGACCGTTGGGGGAGTTAGCTTCGCAATCATCGAAGACCGAAAGTTCAAAACCGGCCCCGCTGGACTCATTCCAAAACAAGGGCCGCGGCCGGATCACATCAACGATCCGAACTACAACCCAAAATCGATTGATGTCGAAGGCGCAGTCCTGCTCGGTGACCGGCAACTAAAATTCCTCAGACAATGGGGCGCGGACTGGCACGACTGCGAAATGAAAGCGGCCCTGTCGCAAACGATCTTTTGCGGCGGTGCTCACATCCACGGCAGACTCGGCGGACGCTTGCACGCCGATCTCGATTCGAACGGCTGGCCGCAAACCGGTCGCAACAAAGCTCTGGCCGAAATGCGCCGCGCCTTTGCCGTTCACATTGCCGGCGACCAACACCTGGGCACGATCTTTCATCACGGCATCGACGAGTTCCGTGACGCGTGCTACTCGCTGTGTGTGCCGTCGATCGCAAACCTTTATTTGCGGTGGTGGTCGCCACTCGAACCCGGCAAGAATCGAGTCGAAGGTATGCCCGACTACACAGGAGATCACTTCGACGGCATGGGCAACCGCGTCACCTGCTGGGCCGCGGCGAACCCGTCCATGAAACCGGAAGATCTGAAGAGTGGTCCAAAATTGACCACCCGCGCCGCGGGGTTCGGCGTAGCCAAGTTCGACAAGAAAGACCGCACGATCACTTTTGAATTGTGGCCGCGAAACGCCGACATCACCGACAAGAAAACCAAACAATATCCCGGCTGGCCGCTGACCATCAAACAGCAAGACAACTATGGTCGCAAAGCGGTCGCCTGGCTGCCCACGATTGAAGTCACGGGCATGGAAGATCCCGTCATCCAGATCGTCGACGAGTCGAACGACGAAATCGTCTACACGCTGCGGATCAAGGGAACTTCGTTCCGGCCCAAGGTGTTTCGCCAAGGCAGCTACACCGTCAGGGTTGGCGATGGCAAGACGTGGACGGAGCACAAAGGCGTTAAGTCGTTGCCCTTGGACGCTGAGAAGACTCTGAAAATAAGCTTCTGAAGTTGGAGTTCAGGCTTTAGCTTGCCTACTAAGCAATTCGGGTACAATGCATGAGGTGAATTGAATGCCTGACCGAGTTGTTTTTCGAGTTACATCTCCCCTCGGCTATTCCGTTGTGTTAACGCGAAATCGTTGGCGAGAGATTGTACGGTTCAAACATCCGGCGATTAAGAACTACCAGGACAAAGCGAAGCAATGCGTTTCCGAACCAGACGTCATTCGAGCCAGCGCGAAGGATCCGGGTGTACATCTGCACTACCTGCAGTTGGAAGCCAGTAAACAGATTTGTGTCGTGGTCGCATCTGGCGACTCAGACGAGCATTTCGTCATCACGGCGTACCTGACGAATCGCATTAAGCAAGGTGATGAATTATGGAAAAAGTAAGAGTTTACTACGACCGAACGGGCAACTCGCTGACCGTGTGGTTTGACAATCCGCAGCAGGAACACGTTTGTGAAGAAGTCGACGATGATGTCGTTCTGATGAAGGACGAGCAAGGGCAAGTGATAGGGTTCGAACGGTTGAATTATCAGTCGAAAGAACAGCAGGCCGAAGATGCATCTGTTCCTGTGGAAGTGCAACTCATCTGAGGCGAGTGAGTCGTGGCCGCAGATCAGCAATTCGATCACGACGCCTTTTTGAGCCACATCGAAGGTGATGACTTCGGCGTTCAAACATGGATCGAAAGCAAAGGTCTGATTGTTCGCACGCTACACCAATCTGCCGCTGCTGAGTTCGATCAAACGCTTGGCGCGGGCGGCGGCGTTGTCGTCGTGGGTGACGAGCAGAATCGTGCCGCCGTCTTTGTGAAAGTCGGTCAGCAAGTCCAACAGCGCGTTGGCATTGTCGGGATCTAAGTTGCCGGTGGGTTCGTCCGCCAGCAACAGTTTTGGTTGATTCAGCAGTGCACGCGCCATCGCGACACGTTGACGTTCGCCGGTGCTGAGTTGCGAGGGCCGATGACGGAGCCGATCGTTCAGGCCGAATTTGTCCAACAACGATTCGGCCCTGGATCGCACATCCTTGCCGTTGTTGCCCGTTGCCGCCAGAACAACGTTGTCGACGATGGAAAGATACGGCAGCAGGTGAAACATTTGAAACACAAACCCAACGGATTGTGCGCGAAACGACGCTCGCTCGGTGGACGACATCGACGAAAGATCCAAGCCGGCAACCGCCACACTGCCGCTGGTTGGCGTGGCCAAGCCGCCGACCAAGGCCAGCATCGTCGACTTCCCACAGCCGCTGGGTCCGCGAACGGCAACGAACTCGCCTTGATCGATGTTCAGCGAAACATCATCCAGCGCACGAACTTCGCCGTGACCGCCGTGGTAAATCTTGCTGACGCCTTCCAGTTTGATCATTGTCGCGTCAGTCGCCTCGATACAGAATCAACGTCGCGCCAACCAACAGCAACAAGACGATGCCGACTCCGACGCCAATCGATACCATCAGCGTCTGAGATGCTGTGGATTCTCCATGGTCCGACGTGGCAGACGCCGTGCCATGAGACAAATCGTGCTCATCTCTCATCGCGATTTTGTCGTGCGAAGGCGGATTGATTTCCGGCGGATCGGGTTCTTCCGATTGCGATGTTCCTGAGCCAGACCCCGCGTCTTCGACCGTGGCAGTAGGCTCATCGATGTGGACTTCACTTTGAAGATCACTCGCCGCGGGGAACTGTGGCAATTCAAAATCGGGAATGGCTTGTGCGATCTTTCGGCTCCACTCCTTTTCGTCGCCCAATTCGCCTTTGACCGTTTTGACCACGAGCGACTTGGTTGAATTGACGAACAGGCCGATCAGCGCCTTGGTTGACGCGCTGGCTTCCGCGGGCTCTGCGTCTTTCGGCATCTCGCCGTCGCCGCCAATCACCAGGTCGGGGAAGAACTCATCGATGGCAAATTGGTTTTCGTTGCCTTCTTCGGCACCAAACTTCTCGGCTAGTCTCTCGGAGGCGGCTTCCCAGTCGTACTTCATCAACAAGTCGACACCGGGGTTTTGCTCTTTGACCGTACACGAACACGCACTCGTCACAAACTCAACACATTCCTGCAAGTTGTCGGAGCTAATCCCCTTGGCGATAAACGGCGGCAACGCTCGACCACGACCATAGATCGCGAACACCATTGGCTTGTCCAGGAATTCGCCAAGATCACTCTCGACCGCCATCAGTTGCCGCACGAGCCAACGTTCGGCCTCGTCTTTGCGATTGACTTTCAAATAGGCAACTTCCTGTTTCGGTGCGTCGTCCTCTTTGTCCGCCTCTTTGTCCGTTGCTAGTTCCTGCGGCGCGAATTGGTCTTCGGGACCGGCATAGAGGTTCAGTTTGCCCGCCGCAACGTCCGCGACAATTTTCTTCAAAGTCGCTTCGGCATCGGCGTCGGCCTTTTCGTCGCCGGACTCCAACAACAAGAACACGGTCGCCTTGCCGTCTTCCAGATGTTTTCCCACGTTTCTTCGAACGGGTGAATCGATGACCGCGGGCAGTTCTTTCACGTCGAGCGGCCCGGTGTACAACTCCAAGCCTTGCGGCGAGACAATCATATAGGTTGGGGCCGCCGCGTCGTCTTTCGATGTCCACGTTTTTTTGACGTCCGGTGGCACGCCCACCAGTTCTTCGTCTTCTTTCAGATCGACGGAGAGATAGACGAGATTGGTGACTTCGTCCACTTCACGCGGATCCATCGCTGCGTCAATCGCGTCGCGCAACTTTTGATCCGCGTCCGCCGCCGGCTCGTTATGGAAGAAGTAAACTTCATAGGGCGTCGGTTGCCACTTATACATGGCGTAACGATAGACCGGCGTATCACAGGCCATCGCGTGCCCGGCAAGGGTCGCGAAGGCCACGGCAAACAAGACAACAAAGGCACGATTAAGGCGCGACATGCGTACGCTCCTGTTGACAAAGGTGGGATGGAAATCCATTTTTTCCATAATGGGTCAGTCCCATAAGGATAACAATTGTTGGAGCAATACGCCAACGACATACATCAGATCTCGTCAAAAGACGCGAAGTTGTTGGAAATTCGCTGGCACAGCACCAACCTCTCTTGCGCGTTTTGCCAGCAGATCAAGAGCCTTTCGGCCCGTGTCGCCCAAGTCTCGAGTCCACTCGTTCACATAAAGATCGACATGGGCGAACATCACGTCTTCGGTCAGTTCCTGTGCGTGACATTGCATCGTGGCAACCGTTTCTTCCCGATTCGCCAGTCCGTAATCGAGCGAGTCACGTAACACAGCCTGCACCCGTGCAATGGTTTCGTCTCCTAGCCGGTGCCGCGCCAAAATTCCACCAAGCGGGAGCGGTGCGTCCGATGCCTGCTCCCAAACCTCGCCAAGATCCTCGACCAGTGACAAGCCTTTTTCCTTCCATGTGAATCGACCCTCGTGAATGCAAACTCCAAAATCTGCTGTACCCGCTTCCAACGCTGGCATGATGTCGGAGAACACCACGTGCTCGATGTCACCTTCGTTGGGGTGAAACAATCGATACAACAAGGTGGCGGTTGTGTGCGGGCCGGGGCAAAGCACACGCGCGGGCCTCGATGCCTTGTCCGACGAAACCAAATCGCGCGGATAGCTATCGGCTCTCGCCGCGAGCAACAACGGACCGTTGCCGAAACCCAAGGCTGAACCGGTTGGCAACACTCCAAGATCGTTGGCCAACAGCAAGGCGGCATGAAAGCTTGCCTTGGCGACATCAAACTCGCCGGCAAACAACCGCTGGTTCAATTCTTTGATGTCAATTAGCTCGATGTCAAATTCGAGTCCGCGCCGGTCAACACGCTTCTCCAGAATGCCGTGAAACGTGAACGTGTCATTCGGGCATGTTGAAATTCCCAAGTGAATCGTCGTGCTCACGCTTGGCTCTCCATGACTCCGGGCAAATCCAGTTGTTGAAGCAATTGCCAGGCAGCCGCGATGGCTTCGCCGACTTTCCAGTTCACGGTGTCACGTTCGCCCGCGACGTTTGAAATCCCGCGGATAATTGTCAACTCAGCACCGGATATTTCACACGCCAGCGCAACACCAAATCCCTCCATATCTTCGGCCACCGCATTTGGAAAACAACGACGGCGGTCTTTTACATCGACCGCTGAACCGGACGCCGCGCAACAAGTCAGCAGAGATTCTTGGTTGTCGACATGTTTGGGAACAGCCAAACCAACTGTGTCGACAATCGGCGGCCATTGAACGAAGCCCATTTCTTTGATTGGCGTATGTTGCGCGCCCGTGCCTGCGCCAACGCCGTAAATCGACACGGTACGAAACGCATAAGCTTGCCCAATTTCGCAATGCTCGACATCGTAGCTCCCGGCGATGCCAGCGAGAATCACACGGGATGGCATGACCTTGGCGATCAATTGCGCCGTTCGCGCCGCGGATGCGATCGGGCCAAATCCGCATTGTTCGACTTCTGAGGCAACGCTGTCGAAACCGCGTTGTCGCTCAAAGTGGCGCACTTCCAGTTCCGTTGGTACCAGAATCAAAGTCGATCGTTGTGCAGCCTTTGACTGAGACATCTACTCAGTTTCTATAACGTGCCCTGTGGACGCAAGCTCCGGAGGAGTTTGCGATCATTCGTTGGGAAGTGTCTTAATTGTGTGTTGCTACGGACGAGACTTCCGAAGTTTTCCGAAACTTCGGAAGTCTGCAACTCAGAATCAGGACACTACCATTCGTTGAGTTTCGTTGACATACTTGATTCGCACCCTTTACGATGGACAGATGGGCTGGCTAGTGCTGATGAGATTTGGCCATTCGCCCACTGTTACATAGACCTGTCAATCTGTGGGAGACCATTTTCATGGCACCGCTTCAGTCTTGTTTTCGCAGCGTTTCATTCATCCTCGTGCTTGCCATTGCGTCCGCCGCCGTCGCTCAATCGGACAATAGCAAAGCCCTCCGCTATCACTCGGTTCTGTTGAAACGGCCCAATCCGGGATACCTGTTCGACCGCTTCTACAACACCTGGTTGGACACGGGAACGATCGAGGAATTGACAAAGTTCCTCGACAATCGAGTCGAACAAGACGGCACCACGGCGGACCGACTCCTGTTGGCGTTTTTTCACGCCAAGCAAGGCGACGATGTCAAGGCTTTGCAGCAATTCAACGTCGCGTTGGCCAACGATCCCAAGAACGCTCAAGCCTGGTATCACAAAGCCGTGGTCGAAGCGCGAACGTTGGACTTTGAAACGGCCATCGCCAATTTGGACACGGCCAGTGAAGCCGAGCCCGACGACAAACTTGCCACGGCCATCGCCAAACTGCAAGGCAAGCTCTACGTCCGCAACCGCCAGACCAGCAAAGCCTTGGCGACATGGAAGAAACTGCTGGACGACCATCCGGACGATGAAGAGCTTTACGAAGACATCATCGAGCTGCAAATCGCGGAAGGGCTGTATGAGGAAGCCGCCGCGCTGTCCGAAGAACTGGTCACTCGCACACAAGACAAGTACGAGAAGGTCATTCGGCGAATCCGGACGGGCGATATTCAACAACGAGCTGGCAAACGCTCCAAGGCTTTGGAAGTTTACGGCTCGACGCTCGATCAGGTCGGGCACGGCACGTGGCTCGAACGCGAAATCCTGGCCCAGATCGAACAACTCTTCCGCCGTGAAGATGATCTGACCGGTTTGAAGGGTCAATATCAAGAACTGCTCGAACAATACGGCAAGCGAATTCAGATCCGCAAGCAGTACGCCAAACTGCTGTCCGAATTGGGCGAAAGCGACGCGGCGCGGAACCAGTTCGAAGAGATTTTGAAACTCACGCCGGGCGACCGCTCAAATGTCGAAGCGTACATCGCGATGCTGGCCAATTCGGAAATGATCGACGACGCGATCAAGGTCATGAAGGCGTTGATCGAGCAGAATCCCGACGATGGCGAGTTGTATCTGCAATTGGCTGGCTTGCACGACAAGGCGAAACAAAAGAAGCAGGCGGGGGAAGCGGTCACCAAGTACCTTGGGGCGTCGGAAAAAACAGAGTACGCGTATCTGCGCTCGGCTCGCTTGCTCAAGCAGTTCGAATTGCAAGACGAAGCGGAACAAACGTTTGAGAGCCTCACGAAGAAGTACCCCGATTCCGTCGCCGCGCAAGAAGCCCGCGCCGCGTTCTTGTACGAGATCGAGAAGAAAGACGAGGCGCTCGCAATATGGCGAGACTTGGCGAAGGGCAAAGAGCGAGCCCAGGTGGTTCATGTCGCCCGTGTGCTGGCCGCGCGAAACGAGCATGAAGCCGCTTTTGAATTGCTCGCTGCTCGTCATGACGAGTTCGCCAGCGATCCGATCTATCTCGGCCAGTTCGTGCTCGAAGCGATCGCGCTGAAGAAGTTCGACGACGCGCTTCCGGCCGCTCGACGCCGCGTTCAATTGGCGCGAAGCGCGTCGGATTTGGAATCGGCCGTGGCTCAGGCAGCGCAAGTTTCCGAAAAGGCTGAGAAGACCGACGACCTCATTGAAGAATTGACAAACGCGCCAAAGCGTTCGATCCAACACAATTGCCTGCTGGCCGAGCTGGTCGAACGCCAAGGCGACAGTCGGAGGGCGGACGAAATCTTGGCCAACGCTGACGATCAAGACACGCTGCTCTTGATCAGCCAGCAGATTCGCTTGTACACACAGCGGCGCGACTGGACACGCGCCGCCGAAGCGACGAAGCGTTTGATCGAATTGCCCGAGGGTCGCAAAACCCTCTACGTGCGTCGTTTGGTCGAACTGTACGAGCGGGACTACAAAATCGACGAGGCATTGCGTTGGGTACAAGAGTGGAAAAAACTGTCGCCCGGAAGCACGATGCCGTGGCTGACCGAATCCAGACTGTTTACGTCGCAGGGCAAAGCGAATGAAGCGATCAACACGCTGCGCACCGCCGTTCAGCAATTTGAAGACGATCCAGACGTTCGAGCGCGACTTGCCCAGACTTACGTCGAAGCCGGCAAAGTGGCCGACGCCGAGCGGATCTATTGGCGTCTGTACGAAGACGGCAAGGATTTGTCGAGCAAGCTGCGCTGGGTTCAACAGTTGGCCCAAACGGCGGAGTTCCAGGGCACGACAAAACAACTGATCGAAAAGTTCGAAGAACGCCGCCGCACCAATCGGACCTCGGTCGAACCGCTTCTGGCGCTGGCCGAAATCCATCGGGTCGGCCACGACTACGAAGATCGTCGCAAGGCGTTGTTGGAAGCCACTCGCCTCAAGTCCGACGATTTGCAACTGCTCTACCAAATCGCTCGCATCGAAGAAAAAGAAGGTGATTGGGAGCGTGCTTTGGCCACTTTGCAGCGGGCCGCCAAGATCGACAAGACCACGCGTGCCCGTGAACAAATGGCGCGGCTGCACTTGAACTATGGAAACACGGACCAGGGCTACGCGATTTTGTTTGAGTTGGCGGGCAGCGAAAAGTCGGATCCACGCAGCGCGGAAGCGATCGCCGAAGCGATGATGAGTGTCCAGGATTGGCAGCGGGCTGGGGAGTTTCTTGCACCACTCGCGGGAAAATTCACCGACGACTATCGATTGCACTATCTGCTGGGAGTTGCCCAAGAAGAGTCCGGGGAAGTTCAAGCGGCTCGCGAGACATTCTTAAAGATCCTCACCATGGACAAAGAGATTCCAGGTCTCGCGGCACAAGCGCCGCAAGCACCGTGGGTTGGATTCACTGGTCCGTTGACAACTTTGGTTCCACAAGAATCGATCGACTATTTGCAGCTCGGTTGGATGTCGGAAATAGTTTACAGCCATCGAAACCAACGTGGCCGGATGCCATCGGGCATGTTTGGCATGGGGTCGGGTTCCATCCAGATGCCATACAACGCGGAATCGGGTCGGCAATACGCGCTGGCACATTTGGTGCGCATGTCCCAGTTGATGGAAGAAGAAGAGGTGAAGGATTTGCGCGACGCGATGCGCGAAAACGGAATTGCAAATTCCCAGGTGTTGCTCGAAATATCACCGTCGATGCAAAACATGGAGCGCATGACCCAGTTGGCACAAAAGTTTCCCAAAGAAAAGGGCCTGGTGGCACTGTCCGTCTTGATGAACATGGAAGGACGTCGTGAGGGCAATGCCGACCAGGCGGCGGCCGCCTACGAGATGTTCAAAGACAGCCGCCCGCAATTGGCCTTGATGGCGGCGGTCCAGGCGGCCGCGCGCGACGAAACCAAGGCAAAGTTAATTGACGATGCGTTGGGTAGTTTGTCCGAAGCCGAGAATCCAAATCTGTTCCTCGTCATGACCATCTCGTCGTCATTGGGCGGCCGTGGTTTTGGTCCACCCAGTGCCACCAAAGTGCCCGATGAATATCGAAAGAAACTCACGTCGCTGTTGCTCAAGTGGTATCCAAAACTCTCGAATCTGGGTCCGCAAGGGTTCATGGTGTTTTTCACGGTTGCTCACGCCTTGATACAGAACGAAGACCCGGCGCCGTTTTTCGCGTTTTTAGACGACGAAATCGTTCGCTTTCGGTCGAGCAATTCTCTGAACTCGGCGCAGATGATGCAACGATTTGGCGGCGGGCGAAACGAACAAGGTTTCATTACCGTTCTTGAGTTTCCGCCCACAACACTTGCCAACTTCCCGCCACATGTCGGCGGAATGCTCCAGGGAGGCCAAGTTAGGGGACCGTTCGGCGAAGTCACTCTCGATAAATGGGATGACGCAGAGGTCGCGGCTGCATTGCCCAAAATCAAGGATCCTACCCTGAAGCTTTTGGCGGCAAACCTGTTTGAACAGCCGGCCGTCGTTGAAAAGACGCTTGATGAAATGCTGCGGGCAAAACAACCGCAATTGGACGCTTACTTGCTGGCCGCGTCCAAAGCCATTGCCGACGAAGATTTCAAAGTTGCTTCGGAGTTGTTGGACAAATCGCGTTACCTGCCGATGACGCGCCACATCCGCAAGCGAGTCGACGCCGCGATTGTGGCGCTCGCGATGGACCACGCCAACGCGGCCGTTGCACCGGCGGAGATGAAACCCAAGTCGCCAATTGCCAGCGGCATTAAGAAGGCGCTGGCGGCGTTGAAGTTGCTTTCCGGCGGCGACAAGACGACCAAGCCAGATACGATGGAATCGCTTGGCCAACAAGCCGCCCTGCGTCTTCGCCGCGCCAACCTTCAGCCGAACGAACGGGAAGAACTCATCGCCGCACTCGACACACTTGGTCTGACCGATGAAGCCGAAAAACTCGAAAATCGGATCGCCGGCACAGCGTCTCATTTAATGACGCCGCGAGCTTACGCGTCGCCACCGAATCAAACCGAGCGAATTGGCAAGCTGCTTGTCGATGGCAAAGAGGATCAGGCGATTCGTTTGGTCGTGACCGATTTGAATGCGTTTGCTCAAACGGCCCTGGCCAATCCATCGTATCTGCGTCACAACCGTTATGAAACCCGACAACTCACTCGCCTAATTCGATCGCATGGGCTGGAGGAAAGAGTGTTGGCCAAGATCGATCCAGGCGAATCCGGTAACGCATTGAAGTTGGGACAATACGGCGTCGCATGTGAGATACTGGATCGTCATGAACTGGCGCTGAAGGCGTACGAGAAGTTTCTCGAAAAACGGCCAAAAGACAATTCCGTTCGAGTGCGAATGTTTGTCCTCACCGCGGCGGCGGACGTGGAGAAAGCGATCGATCATCTGGAGAAGATCGATTTGCGCAGCACCCAGCTTATCGGTGAAGCCATCAGCCAACTGATTGAAGACGATGCGACGGATTTGGAGACGCGCTTCCAATTGGTTGACGTCATCAACAAATACTTGGCCAGCCTTCAAGGCACGGACAAGATCGACTTGTCTTGGGTGTCTCGATTGGTCGAACAGGTTGCGAATAGCCACAGCCGAGGCAATATCTATTTGCGGTCGCTATACGTCGTTGCCGCGCAGCAGCAAGAGCTGACCGGCGATGCGCTCGACTTGGAACAGCTTCGGCGCA
>CAYFJO010000096.1:15882-28391 GCA_964343305.1 uncultured Pirellulaceae bacterium
TGGTCAAGGCCAACAAATCGAAAGTTGCCAAACGGATGCAATCGGTGCTGGCTCTCTATACCTGCGAGCCGGAGACGTTTCTCGGCGAAGCAACCAAGTATGCGGCCAACGAAGCACGTGCCAATCTTTATCCTGGCCACGGCGAGGAGAACCCTGCCATCACCAAAGTCGTTGAAATCTGGGATGATCGCAAGCTGGGTGTCTCGATCGACCCCCTGATCACCAAGTCGCTCAAAGAGATCGTCGGCAGCGGCGGCTATTATTCGACGATCGGTTTCGTCAGGGAGTATGTCACGGCGCTGGCACGAAGAGATGACAAGAAATCACTGATGACTGTGACCGAAAACGTGGCTGAGTTGTTTCTGGGTCCAAAAGAAGAACGCGTCGAACTAATCGAGAAACATTACGATCCCAACAGTGTGTCGTCCGGAACTGTGAACGCCAAGATCCACGGCTTTGTGCAAATCATGGAAGAGTTGATGGGCAAACCGGAGATGCTGTTTGTTGCGCTCGACTTATTGGATGACAACGGTTTGCTGCGCAATTCGGACCAGGTTTACCACCGCATCGATAGGGTCGTCTCACAAGATGTCGAAAAGAAGGCCGATGCCGCGATGCAGTTGCTCGAATCGTCGCCGTTTCTGGGGAGCATGGACCAAATTCGCGTTTACGAGTCGCACGATCATTCGCGCGGCACGGTGATGAGCACGATTATCTACCGGCTGGGACATCAAGGCGATGATCTTCTGAAAGCGATGAGAGAGAAGCTCGCAGCCCGCAAACCCAAATCGTTTGGCGCGGGACTGTTCGCCGCCTATTTGGCAGACGACCCCGGTCAAGTCGTCGGCGTGATCGATTTTCTTGTCCCGTACGAAACGGATCTGAAGAAATTGCCCAAGCAGCAGCAACAACGAATCGCCGCCGTGGTCGAACACTTGGCGTCGTTTGGCGGGAGGAGCACGCTGGAGTTGGCCGATGATTCACAACGTGTCTACGATTGGCTCAAACAACTGCGGTCCGGCCTCCATGTTGGCCTGGTCAAAAGGATCCTCGAAGCCAAGCGCATTGACGATTTGAAAATGGAATCTTATCACTTGCAGAATCGGCTTGAAAAAATCCTGCCCGACATCATTCGCAGCAACTCGGAGGACGCCAAGAAAGTTTTCTTCAAGGTCGTCGAGCTAGTGGCGGACGGTCAAAAACGCAACAGTCAATACGTCAGCGGATACAGTTCCGGCAGATCGTTTGCCGGGCAGTTGCTGGCCGAAGTGATTGACGAGCAACACAGTATCGAACAAATTGCGTTTGCGATTGACATCGTCGGCAACCAAGAAGGCACGACGGTCGAATTGACCCGCCGGGCAAGCAACGAACTGAACCAGACCCTGCGCGACGAGTTTAACAGACGCCAGCAAAAGATTTCGTCGAACGAAAAGCAAAGAAATCTTAAAGCGTTGCAGCAGCTTTACGACGAACTGGGCGAAAAACTGGGTGATCGTCCAACCACGCTGCTGGTCAACGGCTATCGAATGATCCTGACAAGTTTGTCGCAAGATGAACTGAAAGCGGCTGCGGAGTGGGCAAAACAAGAATCGAAATCCGGAGATTATCCAGCGGTGGCTCACGAACTTGCGCTCGCTCTAGAAATGACATCCGCCCTCAACAACCTTGCAGCACAGGAAACGGGCACCAATCGCGACCCTCGCGGGCGATTGAAACTCCAGGAATTTCACGATCACTACCTGCCCGTGCTCGCTGACGAGAATCTGTCCATGACGTTGCGATTGGCCGTGGCCGATTCGTTGCTGGTCGCGCACAGCCAGCGTGCCCCTGTTGAACTGGTCTTGGCGTGTGCCAAACTTTTGACCGAAACGTACGGCACGAAAGTCGCTGTTACGGACGAAATCGGCTCCAGCGTCATCAGCAGTTTTGTCGTCCTGGCAGACGACGGCGTGGAGGACACCTGGCGGGCAACAGCGTCCGCCCTAACCGCGGCTTGGAAGCAACGCTATCTGCGTGCGGGAACAAGCCGAAATCGCTACGAAACCCACAGCAGTTACGAAGTGGCCCTGATGCTGAAACTATGTCTGGTCTTGGAGAACGAATCCGACGTAGCTCAAATCCATCGGCGCTATGAACAACTGCTCCAATACGACCGGGGCGTCTTTGCGATGTTCGTGCGGCATGGCCGCCAAGAATTGGCAAGCAAGATCCTGCGTGGTGGGTGGGACCACATGTCGAGCCGAGCCAACACTTCTTTGGTCGCACAATTCGACAAAACGATGGAAGCCGCCATCCCGGCGTTTCTCGAAGTCGTCCCGCGCGAAGATCTAAAGTATCTCGCCGAAATCTTGCTGGTCACATTGGCCGATACGAAGGCCGAAGATCGAAAGGCGAGTGCCGATCAAACGGTGCGCACCTTGACGGCCGCGAAGAAGTTCACCGATGTCACCTTCACCAGCCCGGCGATGAAGGAAAAGGCGTTGGTACTGTTGACACAAAAGAGCGAAGCGGTCGATGTGTTGGTCAAACCGCTGGCCGATGTCGCCTCGACGATTGATTTTTCTGCCGTGCAGGAGCTTGACGATCACAACTTGCAGGAGCGCAAGAAGGCGTTGGTTCTCGCCTATGCGAAATCGTCAATTGCTACCGGAAACCCGCAGCCGGTCGTCAAGATCCTCGATCGACTGGGCGAGGCCAAATTCCAAAATGAGTATTATCGCCGCAATGCCCAAGACTCGATCAGCAGCACTGTCCATGAGCTGTTCAATAAGCGACTGCCAAAGTGGACGCCCGAGCAAGTCGCCGCGATTCTTCCGGCCCTTCGGCGGCTGGCCGTGCCAACCAAGGACGCCTCTTATGGGCACCGACATCGTGCGGCTCCAATGAACGTGGTGGCTCATGCTGTCGCCGGAAAACCAGACGAACTGCGAGAATGGTACGAGGCCATGACCGACGATCAAAAGAAGTGGTACCACGACGGTGGCTACCCCTACGAGATCTGGCGAATGGCATCACAAGTTACCAGGTCAGCCAGCGACGAGAACGTGGACCGTCGAATCGAGCTGGCGACGGGTCTTGTACAATCGGTCGCCGCTCTCGATATGCTGACGATCGTCAACGGTCGAGTTACATTGCGAGGTCGTTCCAGCAATTCGGTTGTTAGCGGCCTGTCATCTTACGGGTTGTTGCGCTCCGACGATCTTGTCAAACATGGCGCGAAGATCGCCAAAGCCGCACCGACCGGCGGCTATGCATGGGCCGTGCTGGCCGAAGTGCAGGCGAGTCGAAGCAAGCGCGAGGAAGCGGTCCAATCCCTCGCCAAAGCGATCGAAGCCGCGCCAAAAGATGACAGGCAACGGCAAGCCCAATTCCGCATCAAGCAAGCGGAGCATTTGCAGCGACTTGACCGTGACGAGGAAGCCCGCGAAGTGTTGAAGGCGGTCGAAGGCGTCATGTTGGATCCGCCGACGACACAGCGATTGGATTCTTTGAAAAAGCAACTAGGCGAGACGCCCGAGGTCGAAACACAATCCGCCGCACCGCACTCGAAAGTTGCCAACTTGTCGCTGAGTGCCTGACGAACCATAATGCAAAACGATGATGCTCCCACGTTGGCTCAGCGAATTGGCCGCTTCTACCAGACGTTGCGATACTATCGCACATCGCAACTCGCGCGCCGTGGTTGGAAGCTGCTGACGGACAAATGGTTGAAAGCCACGGGTTTGATCCGCCGTCCGCCGGATCGGGGCGACCTGCGCGTGCGGGAATCAACTCCGTTGGACGAGCTGATTGAATCGCGAATCGCTGTTCGCCAAACGGATGCACTGGACGACAAAATCGAGGCCTTGCGTGGCGGACGGTTTTCGTTTCTTAACGTCGAGTTAAATCTGGGCCGCGACGTTGACTGGCGTGCCGGCGGTTATTCCGAAGCATCCCATCTGTGGCGATTTCAACTGCACTATCATGATTTCCTGCTGGACTTCATCGCCGCGCATGATTTGTCCGGCGACGATTCGCTGATGGACGATGCCTGGCAGTTGGTCGATCACTGGATTCGGCAGCACCCGTTCGGCGATGCACAATTCTTTGATGATGCCTGGCACGCGTATTGTATTTCGCGACGCTTGCCCATTTGGATGATGTTGTGGCACCACCTGACGCGTGAAGGTGCGGCCGGACAGCGTGTGCTCGACAGCATCTTTCAACAGACGTGGTATCTCGGTCGCAATCTAGAACTGGATGTTCGCGGCAACCACCTGCTGGAAAACGCCCGTGCTTTGCTAATGGCCGGCTGTTTCTTTGAAGGTGACGATTCATCGGCATGGCTTGCCCAGGGCGAAAGCATTCTGCGCCACGAACTCAAACAGCAGATCCTGCCGTCCGGCGAGCATTTTGAGCGATCGCCGATGTATCACGTTCAGATTCTCGAAATCCTTTTGGACGTCGCCGCGTGCTGTCGCGAATTGAATCCGACACTGGCCACGATTTGCGATGATGCCGCGGGTAGAATGGCAGAGTTCTTGCCACACATTCTCCATCCCGACAGAGATATTCCGCTACTTGGCGATTCTTGTTTCGGCGAGACCAGTCCCACAATAGTGGTCATCGATCGCGCACGTTCGCATCGTCACGTGGAACAAATCTCGCCGACCGCTACATCGGACTATTGGACTTTCCGGGACGGCGGCGATTTCCTGCTGTTCGACGGCGGAAGGGTCGGCGCGGATCATTTGCCCGCCCATGCACATTGCGATTTACTGAACATCGAAGCGTCGATCGATGGACGCCGATTCCTTGTCGATAGCGGCGTGCACGGCTACGAGGACGACGACATGAGGCGATACTGCCGATCAACAGCAGCCCACAATGTCGTGGAAATCGATGGAACCAATCAATGCGACATCTGGTCACGTTTTCGGATGGGCTACCGGGGATGGCCGAGCGAAGTCAAGCACGGATCGGAAGCTGGATTCCAGTGGGCCTCGTGTGGACACAACGCTTACCGCCGCCTGGGCATCCCAACCGTCACACGATGGATCGCCTGCCGAGCGGGTGGTCCCTGGTTCATTGTCGATTCGGTACACGGCAAGGGAGACCACCGCCTGGCCAGTCGACTGCACCTGCATCCAGACTGTCAGGCGCAACAAATCGACCCGCGTACGGTATCTATCCAATTGCATCCGCGAACGATCCGCGTCCGCTCGCTGGCAATCGGCGAATTAGCGATCGGCGAAGGATGGTATTGCCCCAAATTTGGATTGCGCGAGGCGGCACCCGTTTTGGTTTGGACCGCCACGTCGGAAATGCCGATCGCCACCGGATGGGAGATCGCTTGGGGCAAAGAAAACGGACTCTCCCAATTGCTCATTGGCGAAGATGGACAAGTCCGATTGGCATGGCAAAATGACTCAGAAGAAATCGAACTTCATCCCGGATTAGAATGACATTTGCAATCCAGATGTCGTGATGGATGCCAGTCCGGCACGCCAATTACACAGCCAGTCGAGCGCTGGTTACAAAGACCTACGTAGCTCCGTAAATCAGTTCTTGATCTCATGCCAACCGTGTTTGCCAATTAGCGGAACGAAGGCAAAACGGCCCAGGTTTTCTTCTTGAAGTTGATCGCCGTGCTTGGTGAAGCGAGCGAGCCGTTGATTTGTGATCGTCTCGCCCAGCGGGATGACGATTCGCCCACCGTCGGCCAGTTGCTTTGCGTACGGTTGCGGTAGCTCGGCGGCACCGGCAGTCACGACAATTGCATCGAACGAACTGTGATCGGGCAGACCCAATGTCCCATTTGCGATGTGTACAATCACGTTATCATAACCGAGATCACGGAGACGCAATTGAGCTTTCTGTGCCAGCGCTGGAATGCGTTCGATCGTGTGTACAGAACGGACCAGCCGTGAAAGTACGGCCGCACCATAGCCGGACCCCGTGCCGATTTCCAGCGCGTCTTCATCGCCCGTCAGTTCGAGGGCCTGAACCATGTAGGCCACTGTGAACGGCTGCGAGATTGTTTGGCCGTGGCCGATTGGCAAGGGCCCGTCTTCATACGCTTCGTGCCGAAGGAAATCGGGAACAAACTCCTCGCGGGGCACGGTTCGCATCGCATCCAACACGCGCGGGTCAAAGATGCCACGGTCGTACAATTGCCACTCGACCATGTTCTCTCGCAACTGGTCAAAGCGTCGCTGTTCGTCGAAATTGTCGATGTGGTTAGCCATGATTTTGTAGCCGAACTCGCCAAGAGTTTGGCCGGATTCAATTGCGCCAAAGTCTGGCGACTTCGGCTACAAAGTGTGTTCCAGTTGCCGCAGCAACGAACTCGGATCGATTGGCACTCGGCGCGATCCCCAATGACCTGGCTGGTCTTCAAAATGGCCCTCGATAACGAGGTCACAGAACCGGCACCTGCCCGACTTGATCTGATACTCGCCCACTTGATACCAATCGCGCTCAATCAACCGCCGACCGCAATCGGGACAGTATGTGCTTTGTCGCTCAACGTCCGAAACATTGCCGGTGTAAACGTATTGCAGCCCTGCTTTCATCGCGATCTCGCGGGCGTCGATCAACGTGGCCGGCGGTGTCGGCGGCCGGTCGAGCAAGCGGAAATCGGGATGAAACGCCGTGAAATGCAGCGGCACTTCGTCATCGAGGTTCTCGACGATCCACTCGCACATCCGCTGGATCTCGTCGCGCGAGTCGTTTTCGCCGGGAATCACCAGGTTGGTAATCTCCAGCCACACGTCGCTCTCGCGGTTGATCCATCGCAACGTATCGAGCACGGGATCGAGATGCGACAGCGTCATGTGCCGATAGAAATGCTCGGTGAATCCTTTCAAGTCGACGTTAGCCGCGTCCATGACTTCGAAGAACGCTTGCCGCGGTTGGGGACAGATGTAACCCGCGGTCACAGCGATCGTCTTCAGACCACGCTGGTGACAAGCACGGGCCGTGTCGATCGCATACTCGGCCCAAATGACGGGATCGTTGTACGTAAAGGCCACGCTGCGGCAACCGAGTTGCACGGCGGCTTCGGCAATCATATCCGGTGTTGCCTGTTGGCTCAGCAAGTTCAACACTTCGCGCGACTTTGTGAATTGCCAGGCTTGGCAGAATTTGCAGCCGAGATTGCACCCTGCCGTTCCGAACGACAGCACGCTTGTTCCCGGATAGAAATGATTGAGTGGTTTTTTCTCCACCGGATCGATGCAGAACCCTGTGCTTCGTCCGTAAGTGTTGAGGACTAGTTTGCTGCTGAGGTTCTGACGCACGAAACAGAAGCCTAAATCGCCGTCCTTGAGTGAACATGCACGAGGACAAAGGTCGCAGACAACCCGTTCATCGTGACGGTGCCACCAGTTGCAATCCTTGTATCCGCTCGATTGGGCCTTGTCTGAATCTGCTTGTTCGCCGTTTGAAGTCAGCATGTCCCTAGCCTCGGGCTGTGATTCTCGACCAACAATGTTTGCAACAATTGTGCCGAACGCGTTTGCAGCAAGTGTGCCATGAATGATGGTCAAGATGTGCGAAACCGCCCGGTCACAGTGGGCAAATGGGCGAAGACGACCGAGTCGTCAATCATTACGCCGTTCTCAAAGATCGATTAGCGGCACGGCGTTTGCTCAATGTTATCACCATGCGCCCCGTTTCATTACTACTGACAATCTATGCTGCTCTCTGCGTCGATTACTCCGCAGCACTTGCGGCTGACTCAAGAAGCGAGCCGGCGCCGAGCGTGTTTCACATTCGCATCGACAACCAGGCGATCACACCAGTCACGGCGCGATTCATCGATCGAGCATTAACCGAAGCCGAAATGAACGGAGCGGATTGTTTTGTGATTGAGTTGAACACACCCGGCGGGTCGCTTGATTCGACCCAGCGAATCGTCACTCGGATTCTTGCCAGTCGTGTGCCTGTCGTTGTCTATGTTTCGCCGTCGGGTGGACATGCGGCATCGGCTGGGCTTTTTATCACGCTCTCCAGCCACATTGCGGCGATGGCTCCAGGAACACGAATCGGTGCCGCTCATCCGGTACGTATCGGTGGGCTACCCATCAGTCCTGGTCAAGATCCACTGAAATCGAGCGACGACAACAAGGACGACGACAGGAAGGACGAAGGGAAATCGAAAACGGGTTCGCCGATGGATGACAAAATCGTCAACGACACCGTCGCCTGGGCGCGCAGCCTGGCGGATCTACGGGGTCGCAATGCCGATTGGGCTGAGATCGCGGTCACAAAAAGCAAGGTCTTAGTTACGCCCGAAGCGATCGAGCAAAACGTCGTTGACCTTGAAGCCACGGACCTGGACGATCTACTCGACAAGATTCATGGCCGGTCGGTCATCATCCAAGAAGAAGAAATACAAATCAGCACAGCCGGCGCGCTCGTTCACACGATCGAAATGTGGTGGGGTGAAAAACTGTTGGCCGTCATTTCGACTCCCGACGTTGTCATCTTGCTTATGATGTTTGGCATCTACGGAATCATGTTCGAGATGTACAGTCCGGGATGGGGAGTCGCGGGTACGCTGGGCGTAATCTGTTTACTGCTGGCGTTCTTTGGCCTGTCTGTGTTGCCGGTCAACTATGTGGGACTAGCGTTGATCTTTGTCGCCTTGATGATGTTTGCGGCCGAGCCTTTTGTCACAAGTTTCGGTGCGCTGACCATCGGCGGGATCATTTGCCTGATTCTTGGCGGAACGATGCTGGTCGATTCACCGGGTGGATTTCTACGTGTGTCACTGAGTGTGCTGATACCAATTTCCTTGGCCACGGGCGGGATCACCGTTTTTCTCCTCAGTCAAGTTGTCCAAGCGTATCGCGCCCAAGTGCAAACGGGCAGCGAAGGATTGTTGGGTCGAGAAGCAGTTGCCCAAGACAAATTCGAACCGGAAAACGGACATTTCTATGGCTTCGTTCATGTACACGGCGAGTTGTGGAAAGCCGAAAGCGAAACGGCCGTCGCCGCTGGCCAACATGTGCAGGTAAAAGAGCGAGAAGGTCTCGTGTTATGCGTTGAGCCGAATGAAAGCGAGTAGGGCGTTCCGTACAAACACCCCCACAAATATAAGGAACCAAGTCATGCCAGAAGCACTTCAAATCACTGGAGTCGTTCTTGCGGTTGTTGTTTTGTATTTCATCAGTTGCATTCGCATTCTGTTTGAGTACCAGCGCGGCGTTGTGTTTCGCCTCGGTCGGGCGCTAAAAACCGCCAAGGGACCGGGGTTGATCCTCGTCTTTTGGCCGATTGATCAAATGTTTCGTGTCAGCCTCCGGACGTTCGTGCAGGATGTCCCCTCCCAAGACGTGATCACGCGCGACAACGTGTCGGTGAAGGTCAACGCCGTCGTTTACTTCCGTGTGGTTGATCCCATGAAGGCGGTTTTGGAAGTGGAAGACTATATGTACGCCACGAGCCAACTTTCGCAGACTACTTTGCGCAGCATCGTTGGCCAATGTGAGTTAGACGAACTTCTATCGGAGCGCGAGAAAATCAACAAACGTTTGCAAGAGGTTATCGACCAGCAAACGGACCCCTGGGGCGTCAAAGTCGCGATGGTCGAAGTCAAGCACGTCGATCTGCCAGAGCACATGAAGCGAGCAATGGCCAAACAAGCGGAAAGCGAACGCGAACGCCGCGCGAAAGTCATCCACGCTGAAGGCGAACACCAAGCGGCTGCACGGCTGCGAGATGCAGCGGAAATGATTAAGGACTACCCAACGGCAATGCAGATGCGGTTCCTGCAGACGCTGGTCGAAGTCGGCGCGGAGAACAACACGACGATCGTATTTCCCGTGCCCATCGAATTGGCAAGTACGTTTTTAAAAGGTGCCCCAGCATCAAACGGTAAGCCACGTCAAGACGAACCCATGGTATCGGTTAGTTGATTTTGCCACTGATGCGAGATCATTACGAACAGCGACCTGTTCGGAGCAACGGCCAACGATTGGCCCCGAGCACTCAGGGGCAAGCGAAATGGCTGAGGCAGATCCAAGTGCTCAAACCCGTCGTTCTGTGTCGCGAGTAAAAGACCCGCAACAGCCTCGTTGTTAAGACTTGTCTTGTGCTGGTGTGGAGAAACACAGAAACAGCGGCAGGATGATCAAATTGCCGAAAAGTCCGCCGACGATCGATAGGCTGACCAGACCGCCAAAATAGATGGTCGGAACAAAATCGCTCACGCAAAGCGCGCCGAATCCCACCGTCAGGGCGAGCGTTGCGAAAGCAACCGCTCGGCCTACGCTCCGTTGGACTGCATAAAGTGCCTCGCGAACGGAGTGTCCCTCATGCATCAGGCGTTGAAATGCGGTGATGTAGTGGATCTCGGAATCCACGGATAGGCCCATGCTCACGGCTGCGATCATTGCCGCGCCCATGTTGATTCTCAGGCCAAGCCACCCCATCAAACCCATCACCACAGCGATAGGTATGATATTGGGGATGATGGCGATGGCGGCCAAACGCAAGCTACGAAACGCGAGAACCATCATGGTGCCAACCGCGAGTATTGCGATTGACAACGTCACCCATTGATCGCGGACGACGCTGTCAATCAGATTCGCTAAGAGAACAAAAAATCCAGTCACTTGAGCCGCCGGTTGTATTCCGTCCTGTGGAAAATGTTGGCGGCTGATAACTGTCACCTGATGGATTAATTGCTTCTTCTGTGCCGAAGCCTGCCTCTCTTTGGAACGCAGCATCATTCGCGCGAAGTACTTGCCGGGCTGTTCGGGATCTTCCGCGTATAGCTGCTGCGCAACAAATGGCATTTGCACGTTGAACAATCGATATTTCACACGAACCAAAACATCTTGTGGCAAAAAGCGTGGCGTCGGTGCTGTGTCGAGACAATTGGCCAAGCTCATCACTTTGGTGACACCGGGGATTGCTTCACCGTGTTCCCCCGTGATTTTTACTTCATGGAGAAGATGCTTTTCCAACCGCCGTAACCGCCTCAGGTACCGAGTATCCAACGATTCAGGTGGCGGAGCCGGGACGATCACATCCCAAACTCCCGCTCCCCCAAGATTGGATTCGACAAGCGCATAAGACTGTACGATTCGACTGCTTTGTCGAAAGTTCCTGGTAAAGTCTGTTTCAAATTCCAAGAACGAACAGCCCAGCCCAGCGGCGATCACAACGACTGCCGACATGATCAGAATCGTAACGGGACGTGCCAACACCAAATCGATCAGCCACCGGAGCGAAGCATCAAGAAACGACTGGCGAGCTGGCAAGCGAGGAGTTTCGTTTCGACGCCACAATAATACCAACCCTGGCAGAAAGCAGGCGAGGCTGACCATTGCGATCAACGATGCCCAGACCATCATAAATCCAAAATCTCGAACCGGGGCAACTTCCGCAACGAGGAGCGATGCGAATCCCACGGCATCGGTCAGACAGGTCCACATGACGGGTGTTGCCAACGTGGCGACGGCAAACAACAGTGCCACACGTGAAGATCGTTCATCGCGTTGCGCCTCACTAAACTTGACAACTACATGGATCACCGTCGCGATGCCCACAACGGTAACATTGGACCATAGCATTGAACTGACAATGGTCAGCCGGAACTGTGTCAAGACGAGCAGTGCTTCCGTCAACACCAGTGTGGCATTAACGATCACTAGAGCTATGACAACCCAAAGCAAGCTACGGAAACAAAGCAGCAAAGTGAGACCCAGCAGGAGACTCGACAGCCAACCCAGTTGATGTCCGTCCTTCTCTACGAGTCGAAATCCCTCGACTACCATTACTGGCCCACCAACTAAGACAGCGTTTCGATCGTGAGCTTCCGCATTGTTGCGGATTTCATCTACAATTCTGACCTGGTCCGCGGAACTGATCCCGGTTTCCAAAATACAGGCGACGGCTGTCGTCTGTTCATCGACGCCGACGTGAAACGACTCGAACAATTCAAGATACCTTGGGCCAAGAAACGAATCCGAAATGATGTTCGTGCCCAGCGGCGTTGTGGACAAACTGAGAGATGCTTTGACACCACGTATCCCGGCTAGTAGGTCCGTGAGCTGTTTGACCCGCTCGATCCCACGTTCCGTCATGAGCTGGGGATCGACGTAAGCGACTAAGACAACATCGTCGCCACCAAACGTCCGTTTCAACTGCTGATAGGACGGCAATAGTGGATCATCTCGACGAAACATATTCTCGATCGATCGATCGAAATCCAAACGCTGCGCCGGAAAATAGGCGACTGCCACCAGCGTGAGAATGAAGCCAAGCAAAATCCAGCGATAATGAATCAGCCCGTTTGCAAACAGCCTTGTCCAGCCAAGTTGATTCTGCTGTTCGTTGTCCATGTGGGGAAACAATCAATAGTCTTCGGCAGGCATCACGCTATCCCGGATTATTCATGAACCGCCGTCCAAACGACGTAATGTTCTCTGTGAAAAAGAGTTGCGGCTAACTTGCCTAGAACACCGCGCAAATTCGAATCCACACTAACCCGACGCGCAAGCGAGGGGCGACGT
>CAYFJO010000097.1:0-28323 GCA_964343305.1 uncultured Pirellulaceae bacterium
GCGCCGAATTGCGAACCCACTTTGGCTACAGTTCCATCCAAGGCACGCGGCCGCAGACGATCGGCTACGCACTGAACGATTTACCGGTCGGCCAAGCAGCCTGGATTATCGACAAGTTCTGGGCATGGAGCGATCACCGCGGCAAGTTGGAAAACAGTTTCACGAAAGACGAACTGCTGACGAACGTAATGATCTACTGGATCACCGAAACAGCCGCGTCATCAGCTAGGATTTACTTCGAACGCCAAAACTACACCGGCGACCGCAACCCAAGCCGCGTCCCCGTCGGCGCGGCACTATTCCCCAAAGAGATCAACGTTCCACCACGCAAGTGGGTCAAAGCCCGCTACAACCTGGTCCACTGGACCGAAATGCCCCGCGGCGGCCACTTCGCCTCACTCGAAGTACCAGAGCTTTTCGTCAAGGATGTACGACAGTTTTTTCAAAAACTTCGTTGACGAATTTAGCGCTACAACCGCACTTTCGAGGTTACTCAATGTCTGCGCGCATCAGACGGTGCCCGCGAATTCGCTACTTGATCAGTGGATTCGTGTCGTTGAGGAATTCTTCGATGTCCGTATACCCATCTCCGTCCGAATCGAGGTTGCCGCTGGGTGCGTTGGGATTTAGCTTGTGCTTCTGTTCCCAACGGTCAGGCATTCCGTCGTTGTCGGAATCACGTGCGGACTCGGCCGGCGCGAATTGCGGCCATCCGCCGACTTGTTTTTGCGAGTCGATCAGATTCCCGTTGCCGGACTGAATCTGCTTGATGATCCGTGAATCGACTCGATCTCGTTTCGGTAACGTCGCGCCCGCTTTGGCCAATGTCAATTCGAATGCGGATGGGGATGATTGCGTTTCAATGCTGGCGGTCAAAAATGGCTCTGACTTTTTGTTGCCGGGTTTCGCACCGGAGATCAATTGCCAGTTATCGTCTGGTTGGTCATTTTTGCCGTCGAGGTAGTTGCCGCTGACAAACATATGAGTAGCGTCGCCGCCGATTTTGAACACCGCGCCGCGAGCCCGGCGAATATAGTTGCCAACGTAGTTCATTCGAACTGGGTCCGCGGCCGAATAGCCCGTCGAGTCGTAGATGACATTGTTTCGGAAGTCGAGCAGGATGCTGCCGTCGCCGTATGTGCCTGGCCTGGGGCTTCGGGAGCGATGATGGGCATAGATGTTGTGGTGAAAACTCACCTTACCGTTTGTGCGCAGAAGCGATCCGTATCCGTGAGGCCCCTTTTCATGGAAGCTGTCGTTCAGCGATTCACTGATGATGCACCATTGAACAGTGACGTTGGTGATCCCGGCGCCCGAGACGGAGAGGCATTCGTCGATCGACCAGCTTGCCGAGCAGTGGTCAAAGATCACGTCGCGACTGGGGCTGTTGATGCTGACGGAGTCGGGCGAAAATCCCTTTCCACGCTTTTTGTATTCGGGGCCAAGCTCATCACCAGGACGAAACCGCATATGACGCACAACAACGTCATGCGTCGCGACACTAAAACCGTAATTCTTCAAACAAATGCCGTCGCCTGGAGCCGACTGACCGGCGATCGTGATGAAGGGTTCTCGGACGGTCAGCGTTGATTGCAACTCGATGATGCCCGCGACGCGAAAGATCACTATTCGCGGCTCCTTCATCGCGATGGCGGCGCGCAGGCTGCCCGTGCCTGAGTCATTCAGATTGGTCACGAACACGACCTTTCCACCACGCCCACCGCGAGTCTGCGCGCCGAATCCTTCCGCTGTCGGAAACGCCTTGGGCTCGACCGCAACAAGTTGTGCCGTCTGCAACAACGCAAGCGCGAGAGAGAAGTGTTTCACGAGCTTCATGAATTCTCCTATTCGTCCGTGTGAGTTGACTTCGCTTCAGCGTGAACTCATGGACGGTTTCCTTGTCGATCGTCACCACATTCCGGCACTACGGCAACTACTCCAAGAGATCCGCGTTGATCGCCTTTTCGATCGCCTTGAGCCGCCAGGCAATTTCCGGATCGCCATGATTTTGGTGCGCTTTCAGCAATGGAAGGACCTCGGTGTCGAGTGAGATGAGTTTCTTCTCCGCTTCGTTGCGGACTTTGAACTTGGCCTCACCCAGCTTCTCGATTAGTGGCGTAATATCCGCAGCGGTCAGCGGGCGAGGCCTCGTTTTCTTTTGTTCATTGTAAAGAGCGCGGAGTTCTTTTTCGGTCAATTTCCGTTTCCAAATGATTACATCATCAATTTGGCCGTCGAACTTTCGGTTTCGTTCCAGCGCGTATGCGGCATGGCCGATCCGCAGTGGAAGCGGAGAAGGCGTGTAAGTTTGCTTGACCTCAGTCGTTCCTTCCAAGCGGCCGTTGAAGAACGCTCGAAGATGTTTTCCGTCAAACGTGCCCGCAACATGGACCCACTGGTTCGTCGGCACGCGTGTTGTGCCGTTGGCCCTGATCCAACCGCCAGCGCCAATCGTGAAATTTACAAATTCGGCGGTATAGCAGCGGAGCACAAAACCGCGAGTTGTCCCATTCGGCCAGTCGTGCTTGCAAATCACAGAACCGTTCGAGTTCTCACGCCGAAGCTTGATCCAAGCCGCGACCGTGATCGTCGGCGAGTTAATATCTTCGTGGTCCGCCGTCTCAATGTAACCTGTTTGCAATTTGTCTTTGCGTACGAACAAGGCCCTCCCGGTCAATCGGTGATTCGTAAAGAATGCTTTATTAATTCGGCCCGTATGATCGTCTCCAACTTCGTTTGCAACAGAATCCGCGGTCAGAGATTCAAACGTGTAGTGCAGTACTGGACCCTGTCGTCCAGACGGTTGTTCTTCTGCCCGAATTGCAACGCGGAGAACCGGACGAGCACAAATCGCGACGACAACGATTAGCAGCAGTACGTTCTTCACTTCGACTCCTCGACTTCATCGAGAATCGCGAGTCCAAGTCGGCGGCCTTTCCAGAATCCTTTTGGGTTGAGTTGGCTGTCGCCTCTCGCGGGCCGGCCCGGCGCGAGGTTTGTGTCTTTGACTTCGATACCCAGATAGATTTGACCGGGTGTATGTTCATTGGTGATGAAAAAGAACAGACCTGTTTTGGTGTGGTCGTGAGCTTTCTTCTCGTCGTCGTAGTGTGCGATGAGTTGTTCAATCGGACGGCCCAGTTTGATGAACGATTGCGGCGAGCGCACTTCGCCTGAACGCCAGTGCGACATTGGGATTTCCCAGGCGTCAAGGTCGATCGCCTCAAGCGCGTAGTATCGCGTGTCCCCGTCGTCGACTTCTGTTCCCATGAGATCGAACCCGTTGGCTTTTGCCCATTCGACGATTTCTTTCTTCGTTCGGCTCAACTCTTCTCGGCCCATGCCTCGAAAACGATCGGGCAACCCGGACCAACGGCCCGTATCCAGGTCGTAAAATGTTCGGACTGACTTCGTGTTGTAGAGCGATTGGGCAATCATATTGCCGCGACCGCTGGCTCGCTTCAGCGGCTTCTCGCGGTCCAGCTTGAACACGACGGGCATGTCGTATTTCGATTCCGGAAGATTCACCTCCGCAAACTTCGTACCACCAACATGCTCGTGCCAATGTTCTTCCCACCACTTGGCCCAGCGGACTGCGTTCTTTTGAAACAGTTTTTGCTTGAGTTGTCGTTGGCGAATCGTTCCGCCTTTCGCGCTGACAAATGCAAGTTGATTCCAATCGTGCTTGACGCCGGTCCATCGTTCCAGTGTACGGTAGACTTCGTTGACCGGCCGACCATAGCTGTAACCGTCTCGGTCCGAATCCCTATTGTCATGCTTCTGCATGAACTTCATAAGCTCCGGATCGTCGCTGCGATATCCCATGTCGCTTCCGTCCTTCCCATACAGTCGTGGGATCGCGCGAATCAACGCCGGGATCGCGCGTTTATCTCTGATCCCGCGCAAAATAAACGGAATGGATCGCAACATGAGCCGGTCATCGATCGATGTTTCATCCAGTGCCGCGATCAATTCAGGCGCGGCTTCAGGCCCCAGCAAGATCAACTCCTGCATCTTACGCTCCCACGCAAGCTGCCCACACTGGCCTTCATTTTGAAGGTCCTGCAACTGGCGCATTAGCCGCCCAACTTTCGTATCAGGCCAATTACGCGTCGGTTTCTCTTTCTCGCGACGTTCACCCGCCGCCGCACGATCCGCAGCGTCTTCGGTAGCCCTCTTTTGCGCGAACGCCACTTGGTTCAAAAAAACCGCCGAGAGAAAGACACCAAGGCGAATAACAATCGGCGAAAGCAGCGACTGACCGCTACATCTTGATTTGGCGTTCATTGTTCAAATCCCTGATTTAGTTTCGGCATCGCAGATAAGACATTCTAGCAACTTTGTCGAAGCGATACCGAACCGTGAAATCAACATCGACCTAGTCAAGGGCAAGACACTCTTCAATCACATGCGGTACCGCCGCGTGTGAGCCGGAGTTTCAGCGTATCGGTGTTTCGCAACAGTCGCAGCACGCGGCGTTTGAAGTCGGATGCGTTAGTGCCCGAGGCGGCGAGCGCGACAGCCTGGTCGGAGATTCGTTTGTTGTGTAGTGCTGACGAAAACTCAGCCATCCGGACCAAGGCGTCGGCGTACTGGACTGGTTGCCAGCCAGGCGCCAGCACGATGTCGTCCGCGGCGTTCTCGCGTTCGATGCTGACGTGGCGGCCGATGAACCACACGACCGGGTGGAAGAAGAGGACCGCCTCGATCAACCGTTGAAGCAAATTCACCAGCAGGTCGTAACGTTGGATGACCGTGTACCGCATCTGCGCCGACGCTCGCTTCAGCATCCAACCGGCGACAATCATCAGCAGCGACACCGCGACACCTTGCCAGAGAAAATGCAGCAGGGTCACCGCCAGCCGCAGCGAAAACGATTCGTCAAGCCAATCAAACGTGATCATCCGAGTACTCCTCAGACAGGTAAAGTCTCACGACTTCGGCTACGGGAACTGTTCTAAGATCCCTTTAATTTGCGATTGATGATCCGCCGCAGTTCCTTAAGTTCGTCGTCATTGAGGCTCTTCACATCGAACAACTTGAGCAACACTGCCGCCGTCGAGCCATCGAAGACACGGTCAACGACGTCACCCAACACGCGCCCCGTCACTTCTTCTTCGGTGATCTGAGGCGAAAACAAATATGTGTTACCCTGCGTCTTCCGCTTGAGAGAGAAGTCGTCGACAAAACTCGACGAAGTGAGGACGGAAAAGACTTCGGGATTTGAAGAAATCATCTGCTGGAAAACGTCTATTCTATTGCCGCCGTCAGCGGACTAATTTGTCAGTTTTGTGGTGCTTTCGAACCGTCAAAGATAAACGACGTTTTGCGTTACCGACATATTTGCACCCGACGGGTTGGTTTCGCTTCTTGACTCACGAGTTCCGACCAATTACAAAAAAATGCAGTCTCCGGATCGTCGTCAACTGCCGTCTTTGGGATCGCTCAAATGTCTAAGCCATCGGGCGAAACATCTTCCACCTCGCGCGCTGATTCATCTACTTCTCAAGACGATGATTGGCTGCAAAGTCTCGTTGAACGCGATCAAGATAAAGACGAGATGCCGAAGCCCGAGACCAGCCGAACTAGCGACCAATCAACAAAGTCGGCCGCCAACGGGTCGCAAAAGAAGCCTCAAACAACTGCCGCAGTCAAAACCACGGAAGACACTGAGACCGGTTGGTCCGTGGAAACGTATCGAACGTCGTTGGTGATTCTGATCGCCTTGATCGCACTCGAGACGTTGGCAATCTCTTTCTATCTTGTGTTCCGATCGGTGCCATCACAGGAAGCCGTGTTTGAATTGCCGAAGACACATGTGTTGCCTGCGCCAGCAAAATCGGCCAACAAAACAGGCTCCGCTAAGCAGTCAGCAAACGAAGCCGCGGAGAAACAAGTGGTCGTTTCGCCGAAGGGAGATGGCCAGTATTCGTCAATTGGGCAAGCATTGAAACGGTCGCCTGCTGGTTCGCTCATTTCGGTCAAACCAGGAACTTATCGCGAGTCGATCGTTTTGGACAAACCCGTTGAGATTGTTGGTGACGGTCCGCGCGAAGAGATCATCATTGAGACGGCAAGTGGCGCGACGGTGATGATGAAAACAGATCAGGCCACGCTACGCGGCTTGACGATCGCACGCGACGAAGCGGTCGACAAAGAACATCCCTATGCCGTCGAGATTCCACAAGGCGAATTGCTGATCGAAGACTGCGACATTACATCCAAAGCAGGAAATTGTGTTTTTGTGACGGGTGGCGCGGCAAATCCAACCTTACGACGCTGCCGAATCCATGACGGAGTTGGTGGCGGTTTGTTTTTTACGGAAGGAGCTCAAGGGAATGTCGAAGATTGCGACATCATTGGTATGACGAACGGTGGAATTGTCATTCGCGCCGGAGCTAATCCGACGATCGTCGATTGTCGCTGGAAGGATGGAAAGGGTAATGCGATTGTGATTCACGCCGCATCAGGCACGTTTGAGAATTGCACGATTTCAGATCAAACCGCCGAGAAGTACTTTAGCATCAGCATCGAGGAGAACGCTAATCCGGTTTTTCGAAATTGCGATGTGATTGGTGGCAAAACGAACGCACTTACATGTGCTTCGAATTCTCGCGGCAGGTTCGAGAATTGCCAATTCACAAAGCATAACCAGGGTGTCGTCTTGCGGTCGTCGCATACCACATTCGTTGATTGTACGGTCGCGGACAATCAGAGTGCTGGC
The DNA here is from genome assembly GCA_964343305.1 of uncultured Pirellulaceae bacterium. GTDB lineage: Bacteria > Planctomycetota > Planctomycetia > Pirellulales > Pirellulaceae > CAYFJO01. Next base: position 6,725 of record CAYFJO010000097.1, read on the forward strand.
ATCTGGGTCAGCGAAAAATCAACGGGCGATTTCCAAAACTGCGAAGTGCGCGGGAATAACGTTGATGTTTTCGTGAGCGACGAAAGTGCGCCACGTTTTCGAGGATGCAATATCCACGATGGGAAATCGAACGGCATCGCCATGTCGACCAAAGCGAAAGGGCTGTTTGAGGACTGCGAGATTTACAACATGGCGGGCAACGGTGTATTCATCCGCAAGGAGTCGAATCCCGTTTTTCGAAACTGCAAAATCCATGACAACAACAGTGATGGGTTGGAAGCGCTCGAGCAGGCGCGCGGATTGTTCGACAATTGTCAATTTACGAATCATCCCAAGGCATCTGCGATCTGGCTCAACAGCGGCTCGCGAGTCATGTTTCGATCGTGTCGACTTCAGTCGGGCGCGTCCGGCATTGTTATACAGGCCGGAGCAAGCGGCATGTTCGACGATTGCAAAGTAAACAGTTTTGCGAAGTCCGGGTGTATCACTTCCGACGATGGCTTTGCGTCATTCTTCAACTGCACTCTCTCAGATTGTAAAGTCGCGGGTGTGGAAGCCTCATCAGCCTCGTACCAATTGAAGAAGTGTGAAATCGCTCGTTGCGAAATCGGCTTCTTTGCGGGCGGAACCAGTTCTCCCACCGTGATCGACACCAAGATTCATACATCAAACCAACAAGGCATGCTGACAAATGGATCGGCGACGGCACATCTGATTGATTGCGAAATCTTCGACAACACCGGCATCAATGTTGCGGCGAAAGAAAAGGCCGCGCCTCAATTCCTTGACTGCAAAATCTACAACGCCGGATTTGCTGGATTGCTTGTTTCCGATTCTGCCAGGCCATCGCTTGACGGATGCGATGTTTATGATTGCAAGAAATACGGCGTCTATCTTGGCAGCACGAACAGCACGACGATCCGCGGTGGCACGATTACTGGCTGCAAGGAATACGGCGTCTATGCGTTTGGCGAATGCACGCCGAGCGTGGAAGGTTGCGCAATTTCGAAAAACACAACAGCCAACGTAATGGTCCGGGACAAAGCAAAACTCACGCTGCGAAAGTGCACAGTTTCCGAAGGCGAAGGCTACGGGTTGTGGCTCCAAGCGACGGGCTACTGTTTCGCCGACAATTGTACGGTGACAGAGACGACCAAGAGCGCGGTCCAACTTGAAGACGGCGCGACGGCAAAACTGGAATACAGTTTTTTCACCAAATCGAAAGCGATGGGCATCTACCTCACCAAACAAAGCTCCGCAAACATGTTTCAATGCGGCGTCCTGAATAACGGCGAAACGGGCTTGCAAGTTGTGGACAAAAGTTCGCTTTCTGCTGTCGGATGTCAATTCAACAACAACACAAAATCCGGTCTCTCCGTTCTCGAAGAAGCATCCGCACAAATGACGGGCGGTAGTGCCAGCGGCAACAAGTCAGCAGGCTTGGTGGCCAAATCCAACACATCATTCAAAGTGACCAACGTTCAGATTGTTAACAATCAATACGGGCTTTATGTTTACTCCGACGGAACGGCAAGTGTCACGAACTGCACGGCGAAGGACAATGCAAAAGGCGATTGGGTCCCAGCACGTGGTGCGAAACTGACCGGCAGCGAAAACACGCCGAAACTGCCAACGGCCAGCCGTTCGTCAAGATAGTATTTGGAGTCCAGGCTTTAGCCTGTTCTTGCTGCAAAAGATCATGTCACAAGTCGTTGATTCACCTCCGCCGTCACCTCGCATTTCGCGGTCGCTTCGGTCAAGTGATTCGCAATCGACTCCGCAGCGGCTTGTCGCCTGGTGGTCGGCGACGGGCAAACCAGCGTTCGGATTTCTCAACCGGTGGACGTATGCGATTCTAGGCTGGATTCCGTTGACGATGCTCGGCGCAATTGCTTTCGTCGGACTCATCGCTGCACTTATTCGATTCTCTGACACGGGTGCCGATTTGATTATCTGTGTGATTTGTCTCGGTGGGATCGCGCTGTGTTTATTAGATGTGCTGATCGTCACAGGCGCGGGGCTTTGGTTTCGATTTCGAAAGGAAGCGCCGCCGAACGAGGAACCGATGGTTTTGGAAGTTGGCCAACCGATCCCGACGGGTTTCAACTTTGGGCAGTTTGGCCGCATTCCGTTGTTGCTGTTCAAAGTCGAGTGGAAGAATCCGTCCGGTGTCGATGCGTCATTCGTCGACAGCAATCAAGGTTTGTTGGAACAAGCCCGCGCTGAGCAACGCGGTCACGCGGACAAAGTCGTGCGAGAAATCACGATTCAAGATTGGTTCGGCTTGTCACGCGTTCGCTTCGAACGCGTGGTCGAACAACCGATTCGTTTGTTGCCTGGCTGTGGCAGTCGGGCGCAATTCGAACTGATGGAGCAATTCAAACCCGGCGACATTTTGGGGCATCCCGAAGGCGAGCCCATCGGAGACTTTGTCGAGATGAGACGCTACGTTGCAGGCGATCCGCTCAAGTTGGTTTTGTGGAAAGTCTACGCTCGCACTGGCAACTTGCTCGTGCGAACAGCCGAACGCGCCGTCGCGCCGACGGATCGCATGATGGCCTACTTTGTGCCCGGACCAGGCGACGAGCCGACGGCCGGCATCGCCCGCGCTGCGATCGAGCAGGGATTACTCGGCCACGAAGTCATCTTCATGGCTGAGGGCGCGCCGCAAGAAGCTGAATCGCCGGCCGAATCTGTCGACCAGATCATTCGCAGCGTCAACCATTGCGACCAGGGCGGTGAGGAGTTGGATCGATTTTTGGTTCGAGGCGAAGCAGTGGGGACAACGGCCGCGTTCTTGTTCGTGCCGCCAGCGCTTGGACCGTGGTTGTTGCGAGTTTACGAGGCGATTGAAAAACATCGCGGACCGTTTGAAATCATTATCGGCATCGACGGCCTGCGAAAGACGACCGAACGAAGCCGATGGAAGAACTACTTGTTCCAACCAGATTCGCACCAACTTGCCTGTCCAGTCGAACTCGGCAAAGTGTGCGAGCGACTGGCTGCGACTGGCGCGACCCTCCGAGTTTTAAATCGCCAAACTGGCGAACCTGTGAATTTAAATTAGTCGCCTTTCGTGGAGCGAAAGGCGACTTGACGACATGCCGAACAAAATCCAACGCGAACCTTGGCACCTGATCTTGCTGCGTGTGCTGATCTGGCTCGGGGCGACGCTCGTTTCGATCGGTCCGCTGGCCAGCACGACGGGAACCACCGCGGCCGCCGTTGCTGCGTTTGTTGGTTTGCTGACGGTTTGGTTTGTCGTTGGCACAAGCATTCGTTGGTGGTGGCTGGTTGTTGTTGGGTTGGTCGTGATGCTGGTGGGCTGGATCGCCAAAGCTTGGGTCGGCTCGTCGGATTGGGTTGCCTGGACACTCGGGCCGGGACAAACGTTGGCGCTGATCGAGATCATCTTGTTCGGGACGCTCGTGTTTGGCGCGGCGCTGATGCTGCGCCCACTTACACTGCGTTGGCCCGCGTTTGGCTTCGCCGAAGCGGCGGTGATTGTCGCGGCGATTGCGTACAGTTTCCGTGGCCACCGGCAGTACCCGTTCAGCCAGCCGCAGATTCTTTCCGACTGGGCGTTTGCCAACGGCTACGATCCGCGGCACATCTTGCTGGCGGTCGGTGTCGCAACGTTGGTTGGGCTCGGAATTTTGCTACTGCCCAAGCAAGGTATTCGCCGAACACTGTTGGCATCGCTCGTGTTGTTGTTGTTGACCTGGGTCTGCATTCCGTTCTTGTTTGGCCCAATTATGAGCGATGTGGCGAAAGCAATTTCCAATCGCGACACGAAGGACTCCAAGGCGGAATCAAAAAACCAGAACGCCACACCACCGCCCAAAACAACCGTTACACCGCCTAACAAAAGGCCGGACCCAGAGTCCGACAATCAAAAGCCAAACGCATCGAAACCTGGTCAATCAGAGCCCGGAGAGTCAGAACCTGGCGAGTCAAAACCTGGCGAGTCAAAGCCGTCGAAGTCAAATCTCCTGCCGCCGCCGAATCCTTGCTTTGGATTCATGAACCCACGTCCCAATCAACGCCCACCGCCCCCGCCACCACCGCCCCCGCAAGATGAACCTGATCCGCCGCCACAGATCAAAATCGACGACGTGCAAATCGTAGAAGCCAACGCGGGCAAAACAGCGTTGGCGTTTCATGTGACGCTTTCGAAAAAGACAAACCGGCCCGTCACGGTCAACTATCGCACGCAAGGCGGCACGGCTAAGTCGGATGACGACTACGACGCCGCGCGCGGCACGCTGACCATTCCGCCCGGCCAAACCAAGGCGACCATCCCGGTCAACATCAACGGCGATGTAGTCAAGGAACCTGACGAAACGTTTATCGTCGCGCTGTCAAACCCGGTCAACGCCGTGCTAGAAAAGGGCCAAGGCCACGGGCTGATCATCAACGACGACAAAGAGGAAGAGCCCCCCACGATTTCGGTGGCGGACGTGTCAGTTGAAGAAGGCGACGCGGGCAACACGCCGGCTGCCGTGACGGTCTCGCTGTCGAAACCGACGAAGATGGAAGTGACCGCGAAGTTTACCATTGCCGAAGGGACGGCTAAGAAGAGTGATTTGCAGATCTTCAGCGGCACGGTGACAATTCCGGCCGGCGAGACGAAGTCGACAATTGCCGTGCCGGTGATCGGCGATCGCGATGTTGAAAAGGATGAGGTGTTTTCAATCACGTTGACCGAGCCAGTGAACGCCGTGCTCAAACGCCACGTTGGCCAGGGCACGATCATCAACGACGACAAACAGCCCGAGCCGCCAACGTTGTCGATCACCGACGCCAAGGTCCTCGAAGGCGATTCGGGCTTGCACGTCGTTCGCCATGAAGTATCGCTTTCGCGGCCAGTCAAAGAAAAGGTCACGGTCAAATTTAAAACCTTCTCGGGCGACGCGACGGCAGGAGAAGATTTTGAACCGGGCCAAGGTGAAATCACGCTCGAGCCGGGACACACGATCGCGCCGATCGACGTGCGAATCATTGGCGACGAGCAAGTCGAAAAAGATGAAGCGTTTCTCATCAAACTTGCCGATCCGACTGGTGCGACGTTGAAGAAACCCGACGGCGTGTGTTTGATCGTGAACGACGACACCGAGCCCGATGTTTCGATCGCCGACGCAGAAATCAAGGAAGGCGATTCCGGGCCAACACGACTGACCTTCGCCGTGACGTTGTCCGAACCGTCGCGCAGGCGCGTACAAGTCGACTATTTCACGTCGGCGGGCAATGCGCGGTCGAACGACGACTTCCGGCCGGATCGTGGCACGGTCTTTTTCGCGCCGGGACAAGTTGCGTCGGAAGTCAACGTGCGCGTGATTGGCGACCGCGATGTCGAGCCGGACGAAAAACTCTTTGTGCAACTCACCAAGCCGATCAAATGCAAGCTGCGGCGATCCAAAGCGACCGGCACGATTTTCAACGACGACGAGTATCCCAAATTAACCGTCGAGGACGCGAGTGTCGACGAAGGAAACGAAGCGACCGCGCCGATGTGGTTTACCGTGCGGTTGTCCAAACCGTGGCACAAAGTGATTTCGGTCGCCTACACGACCGAGGCGAAGAAGGTGACGACACGGTTGTCTCGGTTCGTCAATGCCAAGGTCGACGAAGATTTCCGGCCGCTCAAGGGCGTGCTGAACATTCGCCCCGGCATCGTGCAAACAAAGTTGCGCGTACAGATCAACGGCGACAAGAAAGCGGAACTGGACGAGGAGTTCACGTTCAAGATCTTTTCGGCACATCACGTGGTGCTCGAAAAACCCAAGGCGACCGGCACGATCGTCAACGACGATCCTTTGCCGAAGGTTTCCATCGTCGACGGCGAAGCGGAAGAAGGCGACGCGGGCACGACCGCGCTGGTGTTCACCGTCGAGCTCGACCGGCCGAGCGAAGTACCCGTCAAGTTGAAATACAAAACAAATGAAGGCACCGCCAAGGCGGGCGAAGATTTTGAAACGACCGAAGGTGAATTGACGATTCCACCCGGCGAGACCCAAGCGTCGCTGTCCGTGCCGATCATCGGCGACAAGATGAAGGAGCCCAATGAGCAGTTCACGATGTCGATCGATTCGCCTGAGAATGCGGAAGTCGATCAAGACCAGAACGAAGCAACCGGCACAATCGACAGCAGCAGCGATGATGACGAAGACGATCCCGAAGACGATCCGCCCGAGATTGCGATCGTCAAGGAAGTAAAGCTGGAAGAAGGGAATGCGGGTGTCACACCGTTCACTTTTTTGGTGACGCTGTCGGCGGCATACAGCAAGGAAGTGACCGTCAAATACAAGACGGTCGCCAAGACTGCGTCGGCCAAGGACGGTGATTACAAGGCGGTGTCTGACACGCTGAAGATTCCGCCCGGCGCGACCGAGGGCAACATCACGGTCGACGTGACGGTCGACACCAAGAAAGAAGAGGACGAGTCGTTCGAAGTCCATTTGTCCGACCCCAATAACGGGACGCTCAAAGAAGATGAGCACGTCGCGACCGCCACGATTTCGAACGACGACCAGCCGTTGATCACGATTGAAGACATCGAAGTGGACGAAGGCGACGAGGACACTACTGACGCTAAGTTTGTTGTCAAGCTGTCGGAAGAGGGCGACGAAGAAATTCTGGTGACATACGAAACCGTGCAGGGCAGCGCGAAAGAAGAGACGGATTTTATCGCGGTCAAAGATGTGCTGACGATTCCGCCTGGCAAGATGGAGGCCGAGATCACGATCAAAGTGGTCGCTGACGAAACGGCCGAGCCACAAAAGACGTTCGAAGTGAAACTGTCCGACCCGGTCAATGCCAAACTGGAACGGGACACGGCAACCGCCACGATCAACAACGACGATGATCCAGAGGTTTCGATCGAGGATGTCGAGCTGGAAGAAGGCAACGAGGGCGAGACGGCGTTTGCATTTCGTGTGACGTTGTCATCGGAAACTTCAGAAGATGTCGAAGTCCGCTACCGAACCATGACGGACACGGCGGACGAAAAGGAAGATTATGAGGCGGTCGACGATGTGCTGAAAATCGAGGCCGGCTTGACGGAAGCCACGGTCACTGTGAAAGTCGTCGCGGACACCAAAATCGAACGCAATGAAACATTTACCGTCGATCTTTCCGAGCCAAAAAACGCGACGCTCAAAGAAGGCGATTCAATTGGCACAGGCACGATCGTCAACGACGACAAACCGACGCTCTCGATCGAAGACCTCTCGGTCGACGAAGGCGATGAGGAAACGACAAACGCGAATTTCAAAGTAGTCGTTTCCGAAGCGTACTACGAAGAGATTCAGGTCAACTACACCACGAATAGAGTGACGGCCGAGCCCAAGTCGGACTTTGAATCGGCGAGAGAGATTTTGATCATTCCGCTCGACAAGACCGAGGCGACAGTGACGATCAAAGTCGTCGGCGATGAGGTTGCGGAATTGGATGAGACGTTTGAAGTGGCTCTGTCCGACCCGGTTAACGCGACGCTTGAAAAAGAAACTGGCGTCGGCACGATCGTCAACGACGACGATCCGGAAATCACGATCGAAGATGTGAAGCTCGAGGAAGGCACGGGCGGTACGACCAAGTTCGCATTCCCGATCAAATTGTCTTCGGTGACGAGCAAGGAAGTTTCGGTCGGCTACGTAACAAATCCAGGCACGGCGGAAATCGAGACGGACTTTGAACGGGCCGTGGGCACGGTGAAGATCGAATCTGGCCAAACAACGGGCGAGGTGGTCGTCAATATCGTCGCCGACGAAAAAATCGAGCGGGATGAGACTTTCGCGGTTGAGTTGTCCGACGCGCGAAACGGCACATTAAAAGACGGCGAAGCGACCGGCACCATCATCAACGACGACAAGCCGGCGCTGACGCTCAACGACATCGAGAACAACGAAGGCAACTCGGGCACCGTTGAAGTCTTTTTCACCGTCACGATGTCCGAAGAATACTACGAGGACGTCAAGGTCAACTACGAAACAATCGCGGGCACTGCAGAACCGGAAAAGGATTTCGTGCCGACCAAGGAAATGCTAACGATCCCAGTCGGCGAAACAGAAAAACAGTTCCGCGTCAAGTTGGTGCCCGACTTGCTGGTCGAACGCGACGAGACGTTCGAGGTGCGATTGTCCGATCCCGTCAACGCCACGATCGAAACGGCGACAGGAGTTTGCACGATCATCAACGACGACTTGCCGAAGTTAACCATCGAAGACGCCGAAACGGAAGAAGGCAACGCAGGAACGACGCCGCTCGCGCTAGTCGTGAAACTGTCTGATCCGCTGTCGAAAGAAGCCACGGTGCGGTGCGTCTCGGATAGTCGTACGGGATTGCAGGGAACGGACTTCAAACATGCGTCGCTCACATTGAAGATTCCCGCTGAAACGACGGAAGCCAAAGTCATCGTCGAGATCAATGGGGACACGGAAGTCGAGGATGACGAGACGTTCAGCGTGTATTTGAGCCAGCCGTCCAATGCAACGATCGAGCGGCGTGTTGGTGTGGGGACAATCATTAATGACGACTTTGATCCGCCGCCGCCTGAATTGGCGGTCGACACCGTGACCGTCGACGAAGGAAACGCGGGTACGACACCGGCTGTCTTCAAGGTGAAACTGTCCGCAGCAGCGAAGGAAGAAGTCAGCGTTCGTTACATGGCGGTCGAAGGCACGGCCGAGCCGGGAACGGATTTTGAAGAAACGACCGGAGTGTTGAAAATCCCGCCCGGCGAAACGGAAGCGAATTTCACGGTGCCGGTGGTCGGCGACGATGCGGTCGAACCGAACGAGACGTTCGCGGTCGAATTGTCGAGCGCCGAAGGTGTGACACTCAAGCAGAACTCGATTACCGCCACAATTCGCAACGATGACAAGTCCGCGCCGCTGGCCAATATCTCGATCGAAGACGTGAGCGTAAGTGAAGGAAATCGCGGGACACGGAATTTGAAATTCACCGTGTCGCTCTCGGCCAAGTCGAAGCAGGAAGTGAAAATCAACTACGCGATGGGTGGCGGGTCGGCGTTTCCCAAGGAAGATTACCAAGCAACCAACGGCACGATTTTGATCGCTGCCGGCAAAACGAAGCGGACTTTGTCGGTCAAAATTATCGGCGACCGCGAGATTGAACCGGACGAAACGTTCGTTGTCGAATTGTCGCGGCCTCGCAACGCGAATTTGTTGAAAGACAAAGCGACCGGAACGATCGTTGACGACGACAGCAGCGGATCGGGCGGCTACGACGAATTCAATTGGGCCGCAACTGAGCCGCTCGAGAAGGCACCGCGGATGCTGGTCAAGTTTGACGACGACTACGATCCGATTGAAAAGGGATTCTATTTCCGCACGTTCGCCTACAGCCGCTTGAAGGGCACGCGGATCGTTCGTGACGAAGCGTTCGACAAAGATGTCGCATGGTCGATGCCGACGGGGCCGACGAATTTGCCGGCCAAAGTCCCGCAGGACATCATCCGCGACTTGACCTGGCAGGCGTATTTGATTGATGAGCATGACAATGTGCCGGCACTCGTGCATGCCATTTCGCTCGCGCCGCGCGAGAATCCCGTGCCGGAGAAATTCAGCGGCGCGTTTGATGTCACGTCCCAAGTGCTCACCAACACGACTCGCAACGGCAAGAAGCATGATGCTTTCATCGATCTGGCCGCCTCGCCGGTTGGCGATCCGCACTGGGATGATGCGACACGGCAACGTTATCTCGAGTATCCCGATGATCCACGATACCTCGAATTGTCGCGCAAGATCGTCCGTACACTGTCGCCGCGACAACGTAAATCGCCGTTCGCGCGGATGATCGCGATTCGCAAGTGGATGGAAGACAACTTGACGTTTGATTATAACGATGCTCACGCCAGCACGGACGATCCGACGGCTTCCTTCTTGTTCGGCGACCGGCGCGGTTACTGCACGCATCTGGCACACGCCATGACCTATTTGTTGCGATCGCAAGAGATTCCGGCGCGCATCGGTGTAGGCTATCGCGTCGGGCCGGAACGTCGCGGGCAGCGTCGCGGAATATTGGTTTACACAACTGACTGGCACGCTTGGGCCGAGATGTACATCGACGGCGTGGGCTGGGCCGTTGCCGAATCAGGCACGATGGGCAGCGAGGCACAGGCCGACAGCGAAGCGGACCCGCGCGAGATCGATTATTACCTGAGTTTGCTGAGCGACGTGCCCCCAGAAGTTTTTTCTCAGGATTCGGTGTCATTGACCGAGTTTGCGACGGTGAGCATGCCCATTTCGTTGGGTGGCATGATTTTGCTGCTGTACGCGATTAAATTCTGGCGGCTGTTGATTCCTGTGCTGGCAGGACCGCGGACGCTGCATCGGTTGGGCTATCGCAGCGTGCTCGATTTGCTGGCGGCGGTCGGAATTCGGCGAGGGTTTGGCGAAACGTGGGACGAGTTTTCCGAACGCGTCGGCGAACTGGTCCCGGGATTCAATGAACTGACAGAAATTCATTTGCAACGAAGTTTTGACCCAAGCAACATGAACGGTAGGATGAGCAACGGCGAGATGAAAGCATGGCGCAAGACGCAGGAACGAATCGTATGGAAGATTGTGGCGACCGTTCCGCCGCATCGATTGTGGCTTGGTGTGATGAACCCGGTTAGCTGGATTGGTGTTGGGTAGTCGTTTTTTCACTCTGCGAATGGCGACAATAGGAGACGATTGATGGCGAAAAAGACAACGAAGAAAAAAGCGGCCTCGAAGATGCAGCCTGTTACAAACGAACAGTCGGACAACGATGATTTTCCGATAGAATCGCTGGAAGACGTGCGAAAACTGTTTTCGTCGATCGGCAACCGATGCCGTGCGATGGTGCAGGGACGCGACGACACGATCGCGCTGGTGTTGATCGCGCTGCTGGCCGATGGACACGTGTTGCTCGAAGATCACCCAGGTTCGGGAAAGACAACGCTGGCCAAAGCACTCGGTGAAAGCGTCAAACGGACACAGGCAGATCATTATGCTCCGATGCGGCGCGTCCAGTTTACGCCCGACTTGTTGCCGTCAGACATCACTGGCGGCATGGTTTTCGACACCGATTCGAGGCAGTTTGAATTTCGCCCCGGTCCGATTTTTGCCAACATGGTGCTGGCCGACGAAATCAATCGCACGAGCCCAAAAGTTCAGGCGGCGCTGCTCGAAGCGATGGCTGAAAAACAAATCACGGTCGACAACGACAGCCACCAACTCGAAGACCTTTTCTTTGTCATCGCAACGCAGAACCCAGTCGACCTGGCTGGCACATATCCGTTACCACGGGCTCAGCTCGACCGGTTTCTGTTCAAAATAAAAACGACCTACTTGTCGAAAGAACACGAGATGGAAGTGCTTTCGAAGTGGAAAGCAGCCCGACAAAAGCCGCCGACGTTTTCCGTCGCGCCGGAGACGATCGTGACCGCACGAAACCTCGTCCAGGAAGAGGTGCGATGTTCGACAACCATTCACGAAGTTTTGGCCGACATCGCTGTGAAGCTCCGCAAGGATCCGCGTGTCGAGTTGGCGATTTCGACTCGATCGTTAGTGCTGGCCATTCCCGCCCTGCAATCTCGCGCCATGATGCACGGCCGCGATTATGTGTCGCCAAAGGATGTCAAAGCGCTGGCACAGCCTTTGTTCAGCCATCGCATGGTTTTGACGCCGGGATGTAAAGATCCCGATGGGGTATTGGAAGAATGTGTTGCACCAGTGATTGAAGCAGCGACACGAACCACGCTAACCGCAAGCGCGTAAAGGAAAATAAGTCGTGGTAATCTGGTTCGACACCATCATACGCCGTCGTGTGGGGATCGTGATACTGGTCGTTGTGTCGATTGTTGGCGCGGTTGGTGTCGCTTACGTTCGCGCCTGGCTGCGAGATCCAATTCTAGCGGAATATCCCGACTGTCCCTTCCCGCACGTGCCGGACGATTTCCCTAAAATCATTCCGATGGACGAGCCACCACCAAAGTCCGAAAAGGAAGCATACGATGCTTATTGGAAGCTGCGCAGAGAGGTGAACCAATACAAAAACGCAGAAGGCGCGATGAAGGATGCGACGAAGGATGAGCGCGAGGCATATCGTTTGGCGATCTTGGAGGAAGAGTATGTACAAGCACGTGAGTTAGTGGTGAAAGCACTTAAGGAAGATCCAGAGTCGGTGCCTGCCCGATTTGTGCTAGGTATGATCGAGCATCAAGGCGAAGGCAATTTTCCGCGTGCTCTCTTTTTGTTTCGGAAAATCCGTCATGAAATGCATCACCGCGGTGTCAAGAAACCCAATGACGAAATTGCGCGTGAGTGGTATCTGCGAGTGCTCCATCGCGAGATGTGGGTCCTGGACAACATGACGCGGAATGACGAGGTGCTTCGTATTGTTGATTTGATTGAGTCAGTTTACGCGCCATATGAGTGGAAACGGGTTTGGCCATTGATTCGTGCTCAGCGATACGACGAAGCACGCAAGTGGTTAGAGAAAGCCGAAGAGCGTGGAACCTATCGGGATCGCTTGATGAATTCACGGATGACGCTTGAACATGAATTGGGGCGGCGCGAAGAGGCCTATTTGGCGGGCAAAAAGTATGTGGAGACAATCCCAGATAGCCAAGTTGGCTGGTCGAATCACTCGGAGCATTGTGCGTGCAGTTTTCGGTTTGAGGAAATGGAAGAGGCCATGTGGAAGTCGGCACGTTCCAAGAGCGGAACGTTCTACGGCAGCCCTTATACTTATCTTTCATCAATGCTGGCCTCAAAGGGACAACTTGCGGAAGCCTGGGACGCGCTTAAGAAAGCCCAAATCGAACGTCGCGAGCGCGATGCCTACACGTTGGTGATGGATCAGTACAAGTTTGATCGGGCCGCCGCTTCCGTACTTTTTCTTTTGGGCCACGGTCAAGATGCGTTGCGATTGACGCGCCGTTCCGTCGAGCGTCCTAGACGCAGCAGCACATCTTCGAGCGCGCGGGATCTCGCGTTTTCGAGCCGCACGTATCTTTGGTTTATCACTCGAAATCGACAGCATGAATTGAAAGAAGTCGCAACGGCTGGCGGTGAGATGGCCGAAGAAGTGGCAGCCGAGCAACGCCGTTTGAAGCTAGAAGCATGGACACTAGAACGCCAGATTTCGGCACTACTGGTGGATGAAGAGCTTTTGATAAAGATTCTCCGCCCTTATTATCCAGGCGCGCCATCGCCCGGAACACTATTTTCGTCTGATCTCATCCGTTTGCTGCCGGATGGTGTTGCACGCGAATCGATTCGTCATGCACGGGAAGCAGAGTCGCACAAGGCCGCACCACCCTATTTCGACGCTTTGGATGCCGAACTGGCGTGGCGCGATGGGCGATATGACGATGCTGCGAAGCTGGCGAAAAAGGCGAAAGAGAATTTGTCGCAAAAGTATGAACGTTGTTTGTGGTCGCGCGTTGCAGTCGTCGCAGCCGATTCGATGCGACGGCTGGGGAAGTTCGACGAGGCCATGCCACTTTATGACCAGGCGCTGTCCGAGTGTCCTGCCGTTTTTCGTTTGCTTGATGTGGCGATTCCGATTGTCATCGCGGAAGACGGACAACCGCTGTCGAAGAGATGGTCGCGGCTGATTTTAAACTCGCCGCGTTTCGTAGGTCATCCGAAAGGATTTCTGGTCGTGCTGCGGGCGACGAATGATGACTTGAGTTTCGAATTTTTTCGCCCGGAGAATGTTCGTTACTGCCAAGACACGATTGTGATGCAAGAAGTTGAAGACGAGCGTTTGGCGTTCGCAACCCGCCGACTCATTGCACGGATCATATCACCGCAACTCGACCTGACCATCGCTGACATCAACTCGCTCGAAAACGGACTCTATTCCATTCCTTCGTCTAGCGAAACAGATCGCTTGTTACGCCTCGCAACACCAAAAGACTGAGTTGTTGCCTGCCGTAGTGGAACTCGCCAGAGTTCCTTCCCTATGAAAAGGAATTCTGGCGAATTCCACTACGGTCAATTCTCATCTGCCGCTCGCCTTAGATGGGACTAGAATCCCAATTTGACAACTGCGGGGTTCAACACAGATCTGGTACAAACGTCTGGTCGGCTTTCGGTGGGCGCATGTAGCCTTTTGAGTCCTGGCGAGGTGGCAGGTCCATTGGTTCCCGCGATAGGTCCTCGTACGGGATCACACTCAACAAATGTGCAATACAGTTTAGCCGCGCGCGTTTCTTGCTGTCTCCCTCGACAACGTACCACGGAGCCTGTTTGATGTCCGTGTAGTCGAACATTTCGTCTTTGGCTCGCGAATACTCGACCCATTTGGCACGCGACTCCAAATCGATCGGACTCAGCTTCCAGCGTTTCGTTGGCTCGCGAATACGTTTTTGGAAACGGCGCTCTTGCTCATCGGCGCTGATCGAGAACCAGTACTTGATCAAGATGATTCCGGAACGGATCAGCATTCGTTCGAACGATGGGCAGGAGTGCAGAAAATCTCGATATTCATCATCCGTGCAGAAACCCATCACGCGTTCGACGCCGGCGCGGTTGTACCAGCTTCGATCAAACAGCACCATTTCGCCGGCGGCGGGCAGGTGAGGTACGTAGCGTTGAAAATACCATTGGGATCGTTCGCGCTCGGTAGGCGTACCCAGCGCGACCACTCGACAAACGCGAGGGCTTAGCCGTTCGGTGATCCGTTTAATCACGCCGCCCTTGCCCGCCGCATCCCGGCCTTCGAAAATGACCACAACCTTCAAGCCCTTGGTTTTGATCCACTCTTGCAGTTTGACGAGTTCTACTTGCAGCTTGGCCAGTTCCTCTTCGTAAAGTCTTTTGTCGATTTTTCTCGACTTCGCGGGCTCGTCGACCAGCAACGGCTGATCAACTTTTAGGCCGTCGCTGGAAGCGACATCGGGCCGCCCGTTGTCGTTGGCGCCGGGCGAGGTCGTCGGTTCCTGAATTTCTGAATCGTCGGCAGAGTTCTTTGTCGACACGATCAAATTCCCTTCGGTTAACGTGCGTTGAATTTGTGTGGTTGGATTATGACGAAACGGTTACCGCTTCTTCCGTCGCCTCGGACGCCGGCTCGAGTTGAAGAAATTCCATATCGGTCTTGACGACGACTTTGGCGATTCGTTTGGCAAAGTAGTACATGCGTTTTAGGTATTCAATGATTTCCGATTCCAGGCGAAATGCCGCCAGACGATTGGGTTCGTCGGCCGAAAGCCGTCGCGACAGATGTTCTTCGGCAGCATCGCCGAGGCCGCTGATTTCGGCCTTTGCCGACAGAACTTCTTCGGCCAGGTCTCGGTCGTTGGCGACCAGTGCCTCAATCGCATGTTCGACACTCCAACATACCTTATCGTGAAACGAATTCAGGATCTCCCGCGTTTTTTCGCTGATTTCGAGATGGTCCTTCAGCCGCTCTCGGCCGGTTGCGACCAGGTTGGTTTCGATCATGTCGCCGATGCTTTCCATATAGTTCGCGGCTGACAGGTAATCGTGTAGCAACTCCGATTGCCGGCCACTCAGGTTTTCCTGTGACAATCGGCCGAGGTACGTCACGATGGCACCGTGCAAGGAATCGACCTCGTTGTCCATTTTCTCCAGCGCATCAAGCTCCGGCTCAGTGCCCCGGATGACAGTCGACAGGGCGCCTTGCACCATCAACAGTGCCGCGGCACCGAGTCGACCGAGTTCCATTCGCACAATGTCCATCGCCAGCGACGGTGTTTTCAGCAGCAAAGCATCAAGGTATTTCGGTCGCGCCAAGTCTGGTTCCGCTTCGGGTCTGTCGGGAACGAGATAGATGACCAGCGCCGCCATTGGTGTTGTGAGCCAAATGAAAATCAGCGTGTTCGAGATATTGAACAACGTATGTGCGTTGGCGATCTGGCGTGGTGTATCACCAAGTCCACCGACGAGCCAGGCGAGGTAACCAATAAAGGGCAGCCAAATCACGACGCCCGCCACGTTAAAAAAAACGTGAACCAGCGACGCTCGGACCGCTTCGCGCGGTTTGCCGATCGAGGCCAACATGGCCGTCACGCACGTGCCGATATTGGCACCAAAGACGAGCGCGATGCCGGCTTCCAGCGAAATGAATCCTTGTCCCGCCAATACGATGATAATACCGGTAGTGGCTGAGGAACTTTGGACGACCGCCGTGAAGCCAGCCGCGACGAGAATCCCCCATAGTGGATTGTCCATCTGCCGCATCATGTCGATGAATGGCTGGTAGTCGCGCAGCGGTTTGGTGCCGTCGCTCATCACTTGCATGCCGAAGAAAATCAAGCCCAGGCCCATGACCATATGGCCATAGTGTTTCAGTTTTTCATTCTTGCTGCAGAACAACAGCGCAAAACCGGCGGCAACCATTAGCAACGCAACCTTGGTAATCTTGAAAGCGATGATCTGTGCCGTGATTGTGGTGCCGATGTTGGCCCCCATGATGACGCCAATCGATTGTGTCAAGTTCATCAGCCCTGCGGAGATGAAACCGACAACAAGCACCGTTGTCACCGACGACGATTGAATCACCGACGTGACGAACGCTCCGGCAAACGCGCCCGTGAATCGATTGGTCGTCAGTTTGGCCAGCACCTTTTTCATGCCGTTGCCAGCGACCAGCTTGAGTGCATCGGACATCTGGTCCATGCCGAACAGGAAGAGTGCCAGGCCACCGGCCAGGTACATCAGAATCGTTCCGACATCCAGGGAGTCGGTCGTGTCGGCAAACAACATGTTTCATACTCCGCACAGTTCGCCAAATGGCGAACGATCAATGGGCTCGCCAAATCACACCTTGATCGCGATAACCTCATCGAATTTTTCTTGAAGTTTGTTTCGACGCTTCGCCGTCCACCACTCGTTGAACTCGTTGTACGATTGCTCTAGCAATGTCTGTTCGTGACTTAGCATTTCGTTTAAGTATTCGATTTCGTTTCGATCGCCGTCCGCTTCTTCGATCCAACGGCGGATGCGTGCCCTCGCCGCGGCGTGATCGTTGATCGTTCCAAGCTGGTCCTGCAACGTCTCAAGATTCGGATAAATGTCTTGCCGAATGTTGACTGGGAAGGCTCCGGCCAGCAGCTCCAATGCGTAACGCAATTTTTTTCCATCGATGCGAAACTGATGAAGTTGTTCCACCTTGCTCAGATCCGCGTCAGCCGATTCGAAGAATTCGTCCAAAACTGGTCGCAGATGCGCTGGCGCCCATTGTCCGAATCGTGGTTTTTTTGACTTCAGTTTCTTGCCGCGAAGTCGCACGCGATTCAACAATCTGGCAATTTTGCGATCGAAACGGTTCTTGCGTCTCAAGCGGTCGTAAACCGAACGAATCGGGTTCTGCGCCTCGACGCGATTGGCTTGAACGCGTTTCAACAGTTGTGCTGCCGCTGGAGTGTCCTTGTCTTGCTTCAAACGCCGCGCAAAAACATCGTCGTCGCGCGCATCGTTGCTCGCGCCGCGAATGCGTTTCAGTTGTTTGTCGATCCAGGCGGCTCGCCATTCCGGCAGCAATTCCCAGTACATCTCGATCGCGGCCTGTGCCCGGCGCGACCAGACGCGTACGTCGTGTACATGCTCGATGTCCTCGTCCGATTTTTTGGCGGCCAGCGGCAAATAGTATTGCACTGGTTCCAGCCGTGCTTGCAAGCTTCGTTTTGCCACATCGACCACGGGTTCATCCGGGTCGGCTTCGATCCATTTCACTGCGTGTGCCACTCGGTTGCCTTTCTTACGTTAGTCATTCTCTACCGATCGATGTGGTTCAAAGGTCGTCGCTCGTGTTTGTTCTTTTTGCTCGTCCACGTCACAGGCAAGTTGATACAGGTGTTCTTGATTGCGATGGCGTTGCCGTTTGCTCTTCGACTTCAGCCGCCGATAACCGCCGCTGGATGTTAACTTGCGACCTTTCACATTGTCCTGCGAGTAGGACTTTAAAACGTTAATCAATCGTTCGCGCAGATGCGGGTCGTCGACAGGCACGAGCAATTCGACGCGCTTGTCCAGGTTGCGAGGCATCCAGTCCGCACTGGAAATGAAAACCAGTTCGTCACCGCCGTGATGGAAATACATGATGCGGCTGTGCTCTAGGTAGCGGTCGATGATGCTGACGACATTGATGTTGTCGCTAACATTTTTCACTCCGGGACGCAGGCAGCAGATGCCGCGAATATTCAGATCGATTTCAACACCCGCTTGCGAGGCCTTGTACAGCGCCTCGATCACCTTCGGATCAGCCAGCGAATTGAGTTGGGCCATGATCGACGCGGGTTGACCTTGCTGTTTGCGCTGAGTTTCCGCTTCGATGAGTTCCAGCACGCGATCGCGAATGCCGATGGGGGCCATCTCGATTTTGCGGAATTGTTGCGGTTGTGAGTAACCACAAATGGCGTTGAAGAACGCGGTGGCATCGGCCGCCAATTCCGAACTGCACGTCATCAAACTGGTATCGGTGTACAGCTTTGCGGTCACTTCGTTGTAGTTGCCGGTACCAAAGTGGACGTAACGGCGGATTCCGTGCGTCTCGCGGCGGATGATGATGCACACCTTGGCGTGCGTCTTGAGCCCCTTCACGCCGTAGATCACTTGAACGCCGGCATGCTCCAGCTCCTTGGCCCATTCGATGTTGCGGGCTTCGTCGAAGCGGGCCTTCAGCTCGACGATCGCAGTCACGTGTTTTCCTAGATCCGCGGCACGACGAAGTGCGGCGACGATTGGACTGTTGCGGCTGGTGCGATACAAAATGATTTTGATCGCCAGCACGTCGGCATCCTCGGCCGCCTCTTCGATCAATCGCACCACCGGCTCGAAGCTTTCGTAGGGCACGTACAGCAGCACGTCCTTCTGTTGCAGCACGTCGAACATGCTCGACCGCAGATCGACATCAGGCGAAGGACGCGGAGTCCACGTTTCGTATTTCAATTCGTCGAAGCCCGGCAAGCCCGCCAGACGCATAAACGCCGACAAGTCCAACGGCCCGCGGATGCGGTACGTGTCATCGTCCGGCACATGGAGTGCGGACTGCAGGAATTCGAGCGTTGACTTGCTCGCCTTGTCAGCGATTTCCAATCGCACACAGTGACTTTGCTTTCGCGCGTCGAGCACCTTTTCCATGCCGGCCAGCAAATCGGCCGCCATGTCTTCGCGAACGCTCAAGTCGGCATTGCGCGTGATACGAAACGGTACGCTTTCGGCGATCTCTTCGCCAGGGAAGAATCGATCAATGAAGAAGCTCACTGCGTCTTCAAGCAAGACGAAGTCGTAACCGTTATTGGAAGGCAGGGTGATAAAGCGATTCGCATTTCGTGCCAAAGGAATGATGGCCATGCGAGGCTCTTCGTCGTCGCTCGTCGGTTTCAGACGCACACAGACGTTCATCGATTGATTCGCGATTACTGGAAACTCATCCGACGCGCTGACGGCCATCGGCGTCTGGACCGCGAAGATCTCGTTCTCGAAAACGTGTTCCACCGCGGCAAACTGTTGTGCATTCAAATTGTGAGCGCGAATTCGGCAAACACCGGCTTCGGCCAGCGATTGTTCCAGACTTCCTTTGAAGCAGGCATATTGGTCTAACACCATCTGGTGCATGCGACGGCTAATGGCATCAAGCTGCTCTTGCGGTGTCATCCCGGCAGGATCGCATTTCGTGCTGCCTTCGTCGCACAACATCTGCAGGCCGCCAACGCGGACCATGAAAAACTCGTCGAGGTTCGATGCGGTGATCGCAAGAAACTTGAGCCGCTCCAAGAGCGGAATGCTCTCGTCGTTTGCTTCGTCGAGTACACGTTGGTTGAATTCCAGCCAGCTCAATTCGCGATTGATGTACATGGATGATTTGAGGGACATGTTTGTCTCCACTTGTAGGACGGATTTCCAATCCGTCCCTCGCAAGTCGGATTGGAAATCCGACCTACATTCACGGATGATTACTTTCCACTACGCAAAATCACTTTCATGCCAAAAACGTCTTCAAACAACGAACCCTTCTGCTTCAGCGCCAATTGCTCGAGTGATTGGTCGCTGACACCTGGAACTGAAATCACGAGCTGCCCCTTTTCCCGCGAACACTTAAATTCTTTGACCCACTGGCTGTTCGAACGATCCAACGCGTCGGCCAGTCGTAAGATCGCGGCCATCTTGGCCACATTGATGCGGCTCTCCCAATCGAGTGAATCGTAGCCTTCATGAATTGGCTTGGGCGACGCGCGGCGGTGGTAACGGGCGACCAGTGCAACTTGCAAGAGGTCCTTTTGGCTGAGGCCGAACAATTCGCCGTTCATGATCAGGTACATCGCATGTTTATGATGACTGCGCGGGCTCACGATATACCCGATGTCGTGGAGCAACGCGGCGATATACATGAGCAATTCGTAACGTTCTTCCATCTGGTGCTCTGGCTCAAGTTCGTGAAACAGCGTCACGCACAAATTCGCCACGTGAAGCGCGTGGCCTTCGTGAAAGTTGAACCTGCGCCCCATGTCGATCGCCGATCGAACAATCTGGTTGCGAAATCCCTCCGTCCAAGCTTCTTGCACCGCCATTTCCTTGAGCAACCCGTCGCGCAAGTTGACGTCGCACACCAGAATGTGTTTCAACTTCAGCGCACGAGCCAGTTGCACATACGTAAGCAATGCGGGGCCTACCGTTTCCGCGTCGGGAAACGACAGGTGATATTTCTGCACCAACTCATCGACCGTCAGCTTCAACACTTCGCTCGCGAATCGTCGCAGTTCCGACACTTTGATCCGGCCCAGTCCTCTGCGTTCCCATCCAGGCTCCAGGTGCGAAGCCGCGAAACGCACATCGCCACCCAACGCAACCATCACCGACGATTCGTCACGTGGTACTTGTTCGCAGATCTGTTCGACCGTGCGGTCGATCTGGCTTTCCATGATCTTTCGCGTCTTGGCCGCCGACGCCCGAAATCCTTCCAGCGACTTTCGCAACCGCAACGAGCCCAGCCGATACGAGTAGGCGAACCGCACGTCGCCCTGATGCATGACCAGCACGTCCGTGCTGCCGCCACCCACTTCGAGAATCACCGCCTGCGATTCCGCTAGGTCGGGTCGCGAGGCCAACAGCGGCTGAACGCCCAGAAACATCACGCGATTAGTCTCGGCCTCGTCGATCGGGTCAACGCGCAAACCGGTGGCAACATAAATCCGCTTGAGAAACGTCAGACGATTCGATGCTTCGCGCACCGAGCTGGTGGCTACGACGTGAATATCGTCCGCGTCGGTAATATGGTATTCGTCCAGCAACTGCCGATAGCTCTTCAGCACTCGAACGCAATCTTCGATCGTCGACGATTCAATCGCACCTTTGGTGAACGTATCTCGACCAAGACTGACAGCCTGCGACAGGTTCTCCAACGGTTTGATCTGCCCGTCTTCGTCAATCTCAGCGATGGCCATGCGGATCGACGACGTGCCAATGTCGATCACCGCGGCCGTTTTGGCCGCGTGTCGAACGTTGGTCGATGATTCAATTCTCTTTGCGAGTTTCGTACTCATTGATACAAGAACACCCGTAAGATAGATGAATATCAAAGTCAATATAAAGCCAGCTAACTCGGGGACATGTTGAGGTACATTGTCTTGAAATATA
>CAYFJO010000098.1:0-28202 GCA_964343305.1 uncultured Pirellulaceae bacterium
CATGATGCTTCTCCTCTTCACTTGCCTTTGCCTAAAAACGTCTTGATCGAATCGTAAATGGCTTCCTTGTCCGCGATCTCTGAAAGGACGAGGTTCTCTTGCTTGTCACCGTAGCGGCCTTCCAGAAAATGGAGGTACTCACCGCTGCCGTAGGGACTTTCGACCTGGCCGTAGCAATACAAATTGCAGCGCGGCAGAATCCGGTCGCTCAGCATTTGCAACGCGAGCTGGCTGTCTTCTCCCCAGTTGTCGCCATCGGAAAACTGAAAGCAGTATATGTTCCACTCGTCGGGGCTGAACGATTGATCGATCAAGTCCGCGCACACTTTGTACGCCGAACTGATTCGTGTGCCGCCGCTTTCGCGCGTGTGGTAAAACGTATGCTCGTCGACTTCTTTGGCGGCCGCGTCGTGAATGATATACCGCCGCTCGACACCGTCGTATTGACTGCGCAGCCACGTGTCGATCCAGAACGACTCGGTCCGCACAATACTCTTTTGGTCGTCTGTCATCGACCCGGAAACGTCCATCATGTAAATGATCGCAGCGTTCGCCTCCGGTTCGTCGACCGTTTGCCAACTTCGATAACGCTGGTCTTCCTTCATCGGGATGACGCGCGGGCGGATGAAATTGTAGGTACCTTCGGAGACCTGCCGGCGCAACGCCTCGACGTAGGTCCGTTTGAAGTGACGCAACGACTCCGGTCCCGTCCGGCGGACGCTGTTGTAACGTGACTTCTCCTGTTTAATGTTGGACATTCCCTTCGGCTCGATGCGTGGAAGTTCCAACTCATCGGCCAGGATTTCGGCCAGTTCTTCGAGTGAAATCTCAACTTCCAGCACGTGACCGGCGGGATCGCTGCCGGCTTGTCCGACTCCATCACCGTCATCATCACCGCGAGCGATCGGTTGCCCAACTTCACCATCACCTTGTCCGACACCACCTTGGTTTTTGCCATAGCGAAAATGAGGGACATCGAGTTGCGGCACGGGAATGCTGACCAAGTCGCGCCCTTTGCGGCCAATCATTTCGCCGTGGGTAACGTATTTCTTCAAGTTCTCGCGGATTTTGCCGCGCACAATCTGCTTGAAGCGATTCGCGTCTTGATCAATCTTCATTACCATTTGGTCATTTGTCCTTGGTCACTTGTCATTGGTTTCGTCGCGACCAATTGACTTTAAGTAGGCGTTTAGTTTGGGGCCCAACTCGTCGAGGATTGCTCGCACTCGGTCAACTTGTTCTGGGGTGATCAGTTTTCTCCTGAATGTTCGCCTTAGCCAATGTCGTGTTTCGTACAACGAGCCGCGTGCCATCTTTACGAATCGTTTGTTGTCTTTGTAGCTTCCGCGTCCTGTTCCTTCGGCAATATTTGCGCCGACACTATCTGCGGAACGAATAATTTGCTTTCCGACGGTATCTCGAGCAACGGAATTCCAGGACTGAACAAGTTCCCAAATCTCATCAGCCAGTTCCTCTGACAATTGGTAGACCCGCAACTCCTCAAATCCAACGCTTCCCATTAAATGAGTCCTTGGTCACTCGTCCTTTGTCATTTGCCATGCGACCGAGCCTCTTCACAAATGACAAATGACCAGTGACAAATGACAAAACACTAACTTCCCTCTTTCACATCGCCTCGCGCGAAGATGCTAGCGACGTAGTGCAAAACATCGTTCGCACTTTCTTCGTCGTAGCCAAAATCGCGAATCAGGCGGCTTTTTACTACGTCGATTTTCTCCTGTGTGTCCTGGTCGACGACGTTGGACACGAGGCTGGTTAGCTTGATCGTATCCTTCTGGTCCTCGAACAATTTCAATTGCAGCGCTTTGTACAATCGTTCGTTGGACTTGAAGTCGAACGTCTTGCCGTCGATCGACAATGCACCGATATAGTTCATGATTTCTCGACGGAAATCATCCTTGCGGCTGTCCGGGATGTCGATCTTTTCTTCGATCGATCGCATCAGCCGTTCGTCCGGTTCTTCGTATTGCCCGGTGAACTTGTTCTTGACCTTCTCGCGCTGCGTGTAGGCCTTGACGTTGTCGATGTAGTTGCCACAAAGGCGCTTGAGAGCGTCTTCGTCGGCAGCGATGGCACGTTGGACTTCGTTTTTCACAATGTTTTCGTACTCCTCTTTGACGACGCCCAGCAGTTCCTTGTAACGCTGGCGAAGCTCATCGCTAGTGACGAGCGAGTGATGATCCAGTCCGGCTTCCAATTCGTTCATGACCATAAAGGGGTTGATCGAACTGGAATCAGGATGGGCGACGAGGGCGTTGGAGATCTTGTCCTGGACATATCGCGGCGAAATGCCTTGCAATCCTTCGCGAGTCGTCTCGGCTCGCAATTCCTTGATGTTTTCATCCGTGAAGCCGGGCAGCGATTTGCCGTTGTAGAGTTTTAGTTTTTGGAGCAACGTCAATCCTGCGTTGTTTGGCTCTTCGAGCCGTGTGAGCACGGCCCACATCGCGGCCATTTCGATTGTGTGTGGGGCGATGTGTTTGCCACGCACTTTTTTGGCGTTGTAATCCTTGTCGTAGATCTTGATCTCGTCTTCCAGTCTGGTGACGTAGGGAATGTCGATCTTGACCGTTCGATCTCGCAGGGCTTCCATGAACTCGTTGTTCTGGAGCTTGCGATATTCGGGCTCGTTCGTGTGACCGATGATGACTTCGTCGATGTCGGTCTGCGCGAATTTCTTCGGTTTGACTTTGTGTTCCTGGCTGGCACCGAGCAAATCGTACAGAAATGCCACGTCCAGCTTGAGGACTTCGATAAACTCAACGACACCACGGTTGGCAATGTTGAACTCGCCGTCGAAGTTAAACGCTCGCGGATCACTGTCCGTCCCAAACTCCGCGATCTTTCTGTAATTGATGTCGCCGGTCAGCTCCGTCGAGTCCTGGTTCTTCTCGTCCTTGGGCTGGAAGGTGCCGATGCCAATGCGATCTTGTTCGCTCAAAATCAGGCGTTTGACCCGAACATCATCGACGACCTTCGTCCAATCGCCGTCGTATTTGGCCAACCGATCCGTGTACATGAATCGGCAGAACGGGCACAATTCTCCGGAGATTGTTGCTTTGTATTCGTTGCCGGGACGGTCAGCATTTAATTTGCCAGAGACTTCGGCTCGAAAGCGGTTGGGAATCAAGTGCAGCGGTTCCTCGTGCATCGGGCACCAATGGGTTTCTTCGCCTTCCTCACCTTGTTCGACCCAGCCAAGCGTGTAGAGCGCACCTTCGTCCGATGATGAATATCGTTCGAGGCCACGTTTCAATTGGCGGGCAATTGTACTTTTACTGCTGCCGACAGGACCGTGCAGCAAAAGAACACGCTTCTCGATTCCGTAGCCTTTAGCAGCACTCTTAAGCGCGTTGACCAGGCTTTCCAGCGTGCGGTCCAACCCGAACACGGCGTCTTGCCCGTTGTTGTTCGGATCGTCAAAGAAACGATAGTGGCTGCGTTTTTCGTCGCGTGACGCTTCATACGTGTCCGCGCCGTACGACGTAATCATGTCGTAGATTCGCTCAAACGCGTTTCGCGTCACCTCCGGATTGGCTTTGACCAGATCAAGGTACTCGGAGAAAGTACCTTGCCAGTTCTTCTTGCGAAACTGATCCAAATCCTGTTGATCGGCTACCAAGGTAATAATGTCTTGTCCGCTCATCATCCGGCTCCTCATTATCCGTTTGCGGAACATGTCCTGTGTCCCACAACCAGCTAGTTATAAAATTGAGTTTCGAATTTCGGATTGGTTCGACTGTACTCAGGTCCCTTTCGCAAACGTCACACCAAAGTCAGTTCGCACGATCCTTTCAAAGTTCTTTGCATTGCGCATCAAAAAACCGTTGTTGCGCAGCACCAGGCGCACTTCGTATCGAAGCGTTTCGAAGTGAAGCGCGCAGCAACACAAGCATCTGAACCACGGGGGGCAACTAAAAACACAATCAACCCTGAAGTGCTTTCAGCAAAAGTCCAAAGAGAACTGGACCAGATGCGAGCATTCCGCCGAAAGAGCCGCGCGATAAAAGTTGGAAAAGAGCGTGGTCCGAGGCAAGGATTCGGGAGCGGGTGGGGAACTTCCTGTTCCTCACAGTGTTTAAGAATCAGGCGTCGTATGCCCGTCCCTAAAGCCTCTCCTACATCTGTAAGTATTCTTCAAAAAGCACATTGAGGCAATAGAAACTTTTCCAAAGATTTCCGGCTTATGCAGACTTTCTTATCGATCGTTCATTTGCGCGACCAAGCGAAACAGTGCCTTGAAACGTGGTCGACATGAACGCCGATGAGATCAGATTGACTCTTCAATTCGCGCAAAAAACAAGTCGGGTTGCGACGAAAGTCAAGATTCTGCCGCCCGGAATTAGCCACGATGGGGAATGTTGCCGTGGCAGTTACGAATTCGTTGCGGATACCAGCCGCTGCACACTCTCGATCAAACGATCCATCGCAAACGGCTTACGAATATAGTCGTCCACGCCAAGCATTTCCGCGTACGCTTTATGACGACTCCCCTCATTGGCAGTAATCATAATAACCCGAAGAGGGGTCGGGCGCGTGCGGCGGAGTTTTTCGAGAACCAAGAAACCGCTGCGCTTTGGCATCATCATGTCCAGAATTACCAGATCGGGATCTTCCCGCTCGGCCATCGCCAGCCCTTGGTTCCCGTCCCTGGCAACCAACACCTGGAACTTCTTCGATTCCAGTGCATATCGGATGGATTCGACGATTTCGTCATCGTCGTCGACGATCAAGACGCGTTTAGTTAACGAATTATCTTCTGCTTGTTCGTCGTCTGCTAAGTTATCGTTCGGCATATCAACAGCATCCTAAAGCTCATTCCCTAAGTCTGTGAGTGACCGCGGCCTGAGAGGAAACTCTGTTCATCAAGGCTTGCCTTATAGAACTAGCGAACAAACCACATTTTTGCAAGCGACCCAGCGAAGATTGGTGGCCGAAACTAAGGATTCGTCAGTGAAAAGACCGATTGACGAGCTAAGCCCTTGATTCACAATGGTGGTTTGGCTAATGCGGTCGCCATCCGATCCCCACCCGCGACCATCGATTCCATATCGAGAATGTTGATGTATTTGTTTTTGCAAACTCAAACCACAGTCCGCCCCGACGACTGGGACTATTCTACGGAAGAACTGTTTACGTGGCCGCGACTCGTGCAACTGGCATGGTTGCACATGGACTCACGCGCAAATCTGCTCGAAGAAGGCTGTGACGTGATCCAACCAGAGGGCTTTGACATCCCACACGACGCGGTCGAACTCCACGGCATCACAACGATGCAAGCGGTGACAAACGGAAGTCGCCTGGTCGACGTCTTGATTGATTTGGCGGAGGTCATTGACGAGTCCAAGATCGTTGTCGCCCACGACGTCGATTTTCATTCTACAGTCCTCTTCGCGGAATACAAACGCGAAAACATCCCCACCGCATTTGATCGCAAACCCAAGGTGTGCACATTACGCGAGTCCAGCGAGCTGCGCGAAACGAAAATCAACGATTCACAAGCCGACAATCCTAGCGAGGACGATTCACAAGCTGACAATTCTGGCGAGGACGGTTCTCAAGCAGACGAATCACAAGGCGACCCCGATACGAACAACGAAGCAAGTAAAGTTCGGCCGGGATCCATAGCTGAGTTGCACAACGTGTTGTTTGAAGAACAAATCGAAGACAACCAAGACGCCGCGAACAATGTCCGGGCATGTGCAAAGTGTTTCTTTGAACTAAGAAGACGCGGTGTCGTGAATGCGATGTTTTGAAGTCGCCAACTGCAAGGATAACTAGTCAGCCGGCTCTTTGCGTTCACGTATCCAGTCGGTGTGAAACGGCTCGCCGCCGACTTCTGTTTGGTACGTATGGGCACCGAAATAATCTCGTTGTGCTTGCAGCAAGTTCGCGGGCAGCCGCCGCCGCCGATAACTGTCATAGTAGGCGAGTCCGGCGCTAAACGCGGGAACGGGCAAGCCCGTTTGAGTGGCCACGCTGACGACGCTTCGCCAAGCATCCTGGGCGTTATGGACCGCAGCTGTAAAGTAAGGATGCAACAAAAGATTCTCCAGATTCGGATTCTCGTCGAATGCTTCCTTGATGCGATCGAGAAATTGGGCGCGGATGATACAGCCACCTCGCCACAGCAATGCGCAGTCGCCGTAATTCAAATCCCAATTGTGTTCCTTCGCCGCGTATTGCAGTTGCACGAAGCCTTGGGCATAGCTGCAAATCTTCGACGCGTACAGAGCCTGTCGGACCTTCTCGATGAACTCTTGCTTGTCGCCGGCGTTGGCCGAACCGTTGTTGGATTCCGGTCCTTGCAGCACTTCGCTGGCGCGGACGCGTGCTTCCTTCTGAGCGGAAATGCTGCGAGCATAAACGGCCGTCGTCACTAACGTGCTGGGCACGCCCAAATCCAGCGCCAATTGACTCATCCATTTGCCAGTACCCTTCGCTCCGGCCGTGTCCAGAATCTTGTCGACCAAATACGCATCGCCGTCCTTGACGCTAAAGATGTCTCGTGAGATCTCAATGAGATAGCTTTGCAATTCGCTGCGATTCCACTGGTCAAACACATCATAAAGCTCGTCATTCGAGAGACCCAATGCCTGGCTCAGCATCAAGTACGCTTCGCAGATCAATTGCATATCGCCGTATTCGATGCCGTTGTGGACCATTTTTACATAGTGCCCGGCACCGCGAGAACCAACCCATTCACAACATGGAATATCATCATTCGGTCCCACCTTGGCCGCGATGGATTGAAAGATGTCCTTGATCAGCGGCCAGGCAGCAGGACTCCCGCCCGGCATCATGCTCGGTCCGAGCCGTGCTCCTTCTTCGCCGCCAGAAACGCCGGCACCAACAAACAGCAGGCCCTTCGACTCGACATATTTCGTGCGACGTTCGGTGTCGCGAAAATGCGTGTTTCCGCCATCGATAATGACGTCGCCAGGCGACAACGCGTTAATCAATTGGTCGATTACCGCGTCGGCGGCCGAGAATTCGGGATAAAGTTCGTCCTTCTGTGCCGGCACGGCGTCGCCGGACTTGATCATTAGCATGACTTTGCGCGGCGGTTTGAGGGCGGCAACCAACTCGCCCAACGAGTGTGTGCCGACAATGTTCTTCCCTTGAACATCGTCTCGGTTGACGAACTCGTCGACCTTGCTGGTCGTTCGATTAAAGACGGCCACGTGATATCCGTGGTCTTCCATATTGAGGACCAGGTTCTGGCCCATTACGGCAAGGCCCATCAGGCCAATGTCACTTTGTTCAGTCATATTCTCACTTCGTCAACGTTGAATTCGCGCCGAACCACCTTCGGCAAATGCTTCGACCTGTGGTAGCTTCGACATGGTCGTATCGCCGGGACAAGTCGCGACCAATGCGCCATGTGCCCAGCCAAGTCGCACGGCTTGCTCGCCGGATGAACCTTTCATCAATCCGTAAAACAATCCGGATGCAAATGCGTCGCCACCACCAACGCGGTCGAGGACGTCGAGTTCGCATTGCGGAGCAATATGCGTCTCGCCATTGATCCAGGCCACCGCACTCCAACTGTGCCGGCTGGTCGAGTGCACTTCACGTAAGGTTGTCGCCACGACTTTGACGTGCGAATGCATTTTGGTCACTTCATCGATCATTCCCAAGAACGCACTCGGATCGAGCTTCGACGTCTTGGTGACATCCTGGCCTGTGACACCCAACCCTTTTTGCAGATCTTCCTCGTTGCCCACCAACACATCTACGTGCTCGACAATGCGACGGACGGTTTCCTGCGCGCCATCCAGCCCTCCTGCGATACTCCACAGTTTTTCGCGGAAGTTCAGGTCAAACGAAGTCACCGCGCCGGCGGCTTTCGCGGCCTTCATGCCTTCGATGATCACTTCTGGCGTGGTGGGTGAAAGCGCGGCAAAAATTCCGCCGCTGTGGAACCAGCGAACGCCGCCGGCAAAAATCTCGTCCCAGTCAAAGTCGCCGGGCTTCAACTGCGCGGCGGCTTCGTCCGAGCGGTTGTAAAACACAATCGGTGCCCGAGTACCATGGCCACGATCACTGTAAACCGTGGCCATGTTTGGGCCATTGACGCCGTTGTGTTCGAATCTCTTGAAAATCCCTTTGACGCCCATGGCCCGAACGCGTTCGCAAATCAGGTCGCCGATTGGATAGTCGACCATCGCGGTGATGATTCCGGTGTTCATGCCGAAACAATCGGATAGGTTTGCCGCGCAGTTGAACTCCCCGCCGCTAACATGAAGGTGGCAAGTGTTTGCTTTGTGAAACGGAATCTGGCCAGGGTCGACTCGGTGAACCATCGCACCAAGCGCCGCGAAATCAAGCGACCCTCGTGCGGGAATGTTAAGTCCATTGTCAGACATGGTTTAAGAATCTCAAAAAGAATACGTGGAACTGCAAAAACGCTAGTGGAATTCATCAGTTTAGTGGTCGGCGTTTATGCAGGCAATGTGGCGAGAAGGTATGCTAGGTCCGCGCCATTAAGATGTTCGTAGATGGCACTCGCCGCGGGCGTCTAAGAAGACGTTAAACACCGCGCAAGGGTCGAGGCTTGCGCCGCAATTTGTCTGTAACGATTTCCGCCCTGGCCCGTCATACTTACAGAAGCCAATAGATCGATCGGTAAACGGACGTGGGAACGAACGGCAAACCCAAGAATCGACGCAAATGGGTGATCGCAGCTCTCGAAGAATTCGAGAGTCGTCTGACCACCTATGCTGCGCGGCTGTTGGGCGACGAAGACCTGGCTCGCGACGCGGTTCAGCACACTTTTCTGAAACTGTGCGACCAATCGCCCGACGAGTTGGATTCGCGTCTCGCCGCCTGGTTGTACACCGTTTGCCGAAACAAATCGCTGGACTTGTTGCGAGCCGGCGGTCGAAGCGAATCGCTTGACGACGATGACCTCGAACCGGCCGGTCGCGAGCATGATCCCGCGGATGTGGTTGAGCACGATGATTTGCACGAGTGTCTGCGACAACTAGTGGCAACGCTCCCGTCGGCTCAGCGAGAAGCGATCGTTCTGTGGCAAGCTGGATTTACGTACCGCGAGATCGGCGACATCACCAATCGCAGCGAAGGCGCGGCGCGAGTCCTCGTGCATCGCGCGTTGACCACGCTTCGAGAACATCCGTGGACGCGCCGATTGCTGGAAGAAGAGTCGTTTAACGGCAAACCAAAGGCGACTGCGTAAAACTTTTGTAGTGCGGACGCACAATTTCAATAGCGAGACAAACATGAGCCATCCAGATTCCAATGATCCGCGATTAATCGACCATGCTCTGGGCGAATTGAGGCCGGAACAACGAGAAGAGGTTGAGAGCCTGATCGACCGCGACGAGGACGCAAGGCGTGTGGTCGGCGAGGTCCGTCGAGTCGCGGGCGAACTGGACGCGGCGCTGACGGACTCAGTCCAACCATCGGCTGATTTGCGTCAAGCGATTGAGAAGAAGCTCGATGACACCGCGGCACCAACTCCGGTTGCGTCACGTTCGTTCTGGTCGTTGAATTCCGACTCGGTGCATTTTCACGTGATCCTTGTGGTTGGAATTATGTTGCTCGCATTGCCAGCGTCGTTCATCGTCATGGGTTGGGTCATGGAAGCCCGCGAAGCTGCACGCCGATCCCAATCGGTGAACAATCTGAAGCAGATAGGCCTTGCCCTGCACAGCTACAACAATACTTACAAGTCTTTGCCGCCGCAAATCACCGAGGCCGCCCCCCTGACAGTTACACGAGGCGAGTTCTTAAACGTCAACGGCGCGACATTTGGCGAAATCACCGGTGGCTTAGCGAACACTTTCCTTGCTGATGAAATCGCACTCAAGAAAGTGCTTGAAGGCAGAAACACCGAGCTGGTCAGAAACGATTTACACGCGAACGGTGCCGCGCTTGTAATGACCGACGGAAAAGTCCGGCACATCTCGGCTGAAGGTTGGGGAAAGATCGCGCCAAACGATGGCAGGTTGAATCTTACGGGCGTCGAGGGCAAACCGAGTACGGTTTGGGTCGACGTCGGAGTGTCGCTCAGTCCAAACGGGACGTTGTTGGCGAACAGCAATGGTCGACTTAAAGTTCGTATCGAGGATGCCGGGATTCAACTGCTCGTCACACCGCGAATCATCATTACGGAAGAAGAGGAGTTTCTGCTCGGCGATGAATTGCTGGCAATCGATCGCGAGACGTATGAGTCGATCATCGAGAACTCGTTTGTCCCCGTCACTGGCCAACAGGCCCTGTCAACGTTTTCGATCGATGTTGACACGGCGTCTTATTCAAATGTGCGCCGGTTCCTGACGAATGGCCAACTTCCGCCAGCGGACGCCGTACGTATCGAAGAACTCGTGAACTACTTTCACTACGACTATCCACAGCCGCAAGCTGGCGAACCATTTTCCGCGAGCATGGAAGTCACCGAATGCCCTTGGCAGGCGAAACACAAGCTGCTCCGTATCGGTCTCAAGGGCCGGGAGATTTCGCGCGAGCAGCGACCGGCGTCGAATCTGGTGTTCCTGATCGACGTGTCCGGATCGATGAACGACGAAAACAAGCTACCGCTGTTGCAACGATCGATGAAGCTGCTGGTCGACCAATTGGACGAGCGCGATCGGGTGACGATCGTCACGTACGCGGGCGACGCGGGTTTGCGACTCGAACCAACAATTGGCGACAAGCATGCCAAGATCAACGAGGTCATCGACGGCCTCTCGTCGGGCGGTTCGACACACGGCAGCGCCGGTATTCAAATGGCCTATCAGAAGGCCGTCGAGTCATTCATCGACGACGGTGTCAACCGCGTGATCCTGGCCACGGATGGTGATCTGAACGTCGGCATCACTGCAGATGAAGGGCTGATCGAGTTGATCAAAGAAAAGGCCCAGAGCAGCATTTTTCTCACGGTGCTCGGCTTCGGCATGGGCAACTATCAAGACGCCAAGCTGGAAAAAATGGCTGACAACGGCAACGGCATGTACGCCTACATCGACCGCTTGAGCGAGGGGCGCAAGGTGCTGGTCGAACAGATCGCCGGCAGCCTGGTGACGATCGCCAAGGACGTCAAGATTCAAGTTGAATTCAATCCAGCCGAAGTGGCGAGCTATCGCCTGATCGGTTACGAAAACCGCGTCATGGCTGCCAAGGATTTCGACGACGACAAAAAAGACGCCGGCGAAATCGGAGCTGGCCATACAGTGACGGCACTTTACGAACTGACGCTTGTTGGCGAAGAGCCGGTCGCGGACGATGTGAAAGGGGATTTCGGTGAGGAGCCGCTCAAGTATCAGCAAACGGACGAAGACGGTAACGGCCAGCCAACCAAAGCGGCCAAATCCGGCGAGTTGCTCACGTTAAAACTTCGATACAAGCGACCCGACGCCGACAAGAGTACGAAGGTCGACTTTGTGCTGAAAGAGCGTGGCACACGGTTCAACCGATCAAGCAAGGATTTCCAATTCGCCGCGGCTGTGGCTTCGTTTGGCATGCTGCTGCGAGACTCGGAGTATTCTGGCACCGGTTCCTTTACGGCGATTGAAGAGATCGCGACCGGGGCGACCGGCAAAGACACACGCGGTTATCGAGCCGAATTTGTTGAACTGGTTCGCGCGGCGTCAAAGCTGAAGTAATCGACCAAATCCTTGCACTGGTGCACGTTCTTGAAAACAGAAGCAAACAAAGGTAACGAAGATTTCTTGGTTGCCCTTGTTTGCTTCTGTTCCGAAAGAACTGCCGCTTGGATCATTTCTCGGGACGTTTCAATGGACAGCGCTCGTCAATAAAATCCACCCCATCGCCAGTTGCGGCGATCACCAACCGGCCCGACTTGTCCAACGGACAAGACCCCGGCGGAAAATAGATCGTCAGATCCGAGACGTTGTTCGTGTCGAGAACGATGTCGGAATCTCCCTGGATCGCTACATAGATCTCGGCTTTCTCCCAATGCTCACCAAAGCCATCGACGGTGAGCCAAGCCAGCTTGTTGTACTTCAGCATTTCGATTCTTGTTTTCGGTGGGGGACTGGATTTTCGATAAGGCAATGTTGAAACTGGGCCATTGCACCACAACGATTTTTCGTTTCACCGCGTCCAATGGGAAGCGCGAACACTACAAGCTTGGGAGAACACAATGACAATTCGATGGGGAATTATTGGCTGCGGCGACGTTGCCAGGCGACGTGTTGCCAATGCAGTCATTACGAATCCAAACAGCGAACTTGTGGCCGTTTGCCGACGTGATGAAGCCAAGCTGCGGCAGTTTTGTGACGAATTTGAAATCACTCGGTCGTACACGGACGCGGATCAGTTGATTTGCGATCCAGAGCTGGACGCGGTTTATGTTGCCACGCCGGTCAATCTGCATTTGCCCCAGACGATCGCCGCGGCAAGGGCTGGCAAACATGTGCTGGTGGAAAAGCCAATGGCGATGACGGTTGGCGAGTGCGACGAGATGATCGACGTTTGTCGTCGGCAGAACGTCAAGTTGGGTGTCGCCTATTATCGCCGTTACTATCCGGTTGTCGAACACATCAAGCAACTCATTGAGTCGGGCGAGATTGGCGACGTGCTTTCGGTGTCGGTCGCCACGGCGGCGGCCTTTGCGATGACCCCGGAGGACGACGGATACTGGAGGGTCATTCCCGAACAAGGTGGTGGGGGAGCGCTGATGGATATCGGCAGCCATCGGATCAATTTGCTACTTTACTTGTTTGGCAACATTGCGGACGTCCGTTGTTTTGCCGGCACCGTCGCGGCAGATTATGAATCCGAGGACAGTGCATCCTTGGTGATGCAATTTCACAACGGGATTCACGGAAGTTTGCAGTGTTTCTTCGGCTGTCCGGTCGATCCAGACGAGTTCACGGTGATCGGCACCAAAGGACGATTGCGAAGCGCGCCGCTAAACGGTGGCTCGTTAACAATTGAACTGAGTGCCCAGACGAGAAACGAATTACATCCGCCCAATGAGAATTTCAACGTGCCGTTGATTGCGGATTTCGTTGAAGCGATTGAAAACGACCGCGAGCCGCTGGTGAGTGGCGAAGATGGCCGGGACGTGAACGTCGTTATGGCCAGGGCCTACGACGAATGCGCTAGCCGTCGTCGTAGCGAATCTCCATCACTTCGTAGTTGATCGTTCCTTTGGGAACGGGGATCTCCACCTTGTCGCCGACTCTGCTGCCCAGCAAGCCTTGCCCAATGGGACTGGTGATTTTGTATTTGCCGGCCATGTAGTCTTCGTCGCCTTCGCCGACCAGCGTGATTTCTTCATCATCGTCCAAGTCCAAATCCTTGACAACGACGGTCGCCCCGAACGCAATTTCATCCTTGGGCAACTGGCTGGCATCGACGATCGATGCGCGGGCAAGTTTGTCTTTGAGCATGTTGATCTTGGCTTGCAGCATTCCTTGGCGCTCGCGCTGGCCGTGGTACTCGGCGTTCTCTTTGAGGTCGCCTTCATCGCGCGCCTCGGCAATCTTTTCGACGATGATCGGCATCTCTTCGTTTTCCATTCGATGAACTTCCGTCTTGATCTTGTCGTAACCTTCGCGGGACATGGGGATGATGTCGTGCATATTCTTTCGCTCCGCAAAAAAACACGACCTACAACTTGTGCAGGCCGCGAATGTTCTGTGCTCGATTCAAAAAATAGTTTGATCGATTTGGCAACAAGTGTAAAGGTGGATTTATGAAGCGTCTGTTAGCAGTTTTCTATCGCGACGTACATCAGGCACGGTTGGCGACAAGCTGAT
This sequence comes from uncultured Pirellulaceae bacterium, assembly GCA_964343305.1. GTDB lineage: Bacteria > Planctomycetota > Planctomycetia > Pirellulales > Pirellulaceae > CAYFJO01. The sequence continues at coordinate 13,773 of CAYFJO010000098.1, forward strand.
AAACATCCGGCCACTTGGTTTCCATAATTCGCACCGCCAGTTTCAAAATCGTATCGTTCACTTGATCCGCGGTCAGGTTGTCAGAAAACACGACCCCTGCCTCGGTTGGACTGGCGGGCGATTGTGTGATCATGATGGCTTGCGACCCGCGGCGTTTCATTTCCATGACCATGTCGAACGGCTGGAGTTGGTGGAGCTGTGCCGCGATGTCGGTTGGTGACGGTGCCGGATCGAGCTGGGGTGTGGCGGGCGCAACCGGACTCGGAGTCGGCTCCAGCGGCGGCGCTTTTTCTGGCCGAACGCCGGGCACCAGATCGGTTGGCTCAAAGTACTCGCCATGGCACTTGGAACACGCCACACGATCACCAGACCATTCCGGTTTGTGGTCGATCCAGGCGTCGCAGTAAGGACAGTGGTATCTGGTTAACATGCGCTGATCCTTTGTCACAGCGAAGCAGGAGGGTTGGCGGATAATCAGAGTTCGGGGACTCAACCGGGAATATGGGACGTTTCCCGTACAAAAGAAGTATATCGTTCGTTGGTCCGAACAAGAACGCCAGACGGCCGCGGACGTGGTCAAGAAGTCCGCGGGGTTTGCACGATCCAGTGGAACACGAAGGCCGGCTAAGCTAAACTCTAGCCGAAAGCATCCGTTAGAAAATTCAACTGGAGATCCTCATGAAACAATTACTTTTTGTCTTTGCCTTGTTGGTCTGTCCCGCCGCTTTCACTCAAGCCGGCGATTGGCAACAGTGGCGCGGTCCGCACCACAACGGTTCATCGGACGAAACAGGCTTGCCCACCAAGTGGAGCAAAACCGAAAACATCGCCTGGAGTGCAACCCTTCCTGGGCCCAGCGCCGCGACGCCAATCGTATCGGGCGACCGAGTCTTCATTTCCAGTACCGCGCCCGATTCCGACACGCTCGTGGCCCTCTGCTTGAGCCGGGAAAACGGCAAAGTGCTTTGGTCTCGTGACGTTGGCAAGGGAATTGGTAAAGACCCTCGCAGCTATTTTTCCGCACCGTCACCGGTCACGGACGGCAAGTTGGTTTTCTTTTTCTATGGCAATGGCGAAATGGTCGCCTTGGACATCGAAGGCGAAAAACAATGGTCCAAAAACTTTGGACCGTTCGCATTTCTGTGGACCTTCAGCACCACGCCGCTGCTGTACGACGGCAAGCTGTACCTGCAAGTCCTGCAGCGAGACACGGCGGTCAAAGGCAGCGGCGAACGGGCGACCGGCAACGAGTCTTACCTGTTGGCCATCGATCCCAAGTCCGGGGAAACGCTCTGGCGAGCCGAACGAAAAAACGAGGCTGTGGCCGAATCGCGCGAGGCATTCTCTTCGCCCGTTCCGTACGAATTCGATGGAAAGACACAAATCCTCGTCGTTGGCGGGGACGCTTTATCCGGGCACGACCCGAAGACCGGAAAAGAGTTGTGGCGCTGGGGCACCTGGAATCCCGATCGCATCGGCCATTGGCGACTTGTCCCGTCACCCGTCGCTGGTGGTGGAGTGATCTTGGCATGTGCGCCCAAAAAGAACCCGATCTATGCGATTAAAGCCGGCGGCATGGGGCCGCTTGATGACAGTTCGATCGCCTGGACCAGTAAGGACTCGCGGACACTTACTTCCGACGTTCCCACGCCAGCGTTTTATGACGGCAATTTCTTTGTGCTTAGCAAATCGCAACGAGCCGTTTCGCGCGTCGAACCGCAAACGGGCAAAATCAAATGGAGCACGACGCTTGAGAGCCGCGCCCAGTTGGAAGCCAGCCCGCTGGCCGCCGACGGCAAGATCTACACGCTCGATTTCGATGGCACTGTCAATGTCTTGAATGCCAAGAGTGGCGAGATTATCAACACCATCGAGATGGGCGACGAACCACGGACGAAGGACATCGTTCGCTCGAGCATTGTCGCCGCTCACGGCCAGCTTTATATCCGCACGAATCAAAAGCTGTATTGCGTTGGCAAGTAACGTTGGATTACCCACCAATCGATGAAGACCTCCCAATCTCCGTTGACTTCCAGACAACGGAGTTGAAGTAACGGCTCGGCGCCCGGCAAACCCCAACGCATTCCCGAACAATCAAGACGCTCTCCGATCATGTAACGGCACGCCCCTTCGATCACATCGGTCGCCAACACCAAGCCCGCTTGTTGGTACTGGTCGTAATGCATGATCGGTTCCCGCTGCTCAAAATACCCGATCTGGCAAGTGGAATAGGGATGTCGTCGTCCATCATTGCTTCCGCTTGCCGTAGACCGGTGGTTTCCAGTCTTTCGGAAGGCGACCTTGCGGCCGAACACCGTAGGCATCTTCGGGGATCGGGTGATCCTCTGCCTTTTGCAACGGCAGGTCGTCCGCAAGGTGTTTGATTCTGAAATCTTTGTACTGAATCGTCATCGCGGGACCGACGTGAACCTGTACGGCGAGAACGCCTTCCAGAGCACGACCGTCTTCATCCAAGTCAATCAGGTCGGCCGTCGAATGACCATCGATCCAGTGTTGATGATGATTGCCGCGAACAAGCACGCGGAAGTCGTGCCACTCGTCGGGGGCAAACTCTTTCACCGACATTTTGCCGACCACCCAGGGTTGGCCATCGGTGTCGACAATCACTTTTTCACCGGTGTGAGACAAAATGCGACGCCCCTTCTCCTCATACAACATTCCATTGTAGTTCGGGTTGTTTGCGACGACATCACACTGGTAACCCGTCACAATGTCCAAACCCAGATCGGGTCGCGACGTGCCGCGATATTGAATGCCACTGTTTCCGCCCGCACTGACTTTCACTTTGACTCGCATGTCAAAGTTCCGGATTGTGGAATTTTTCCACGTGATGAATCGATTCATCTTGAGCGAACCGTCCGTCACACCGGTTAGCGCCCCGTCTTTGACCGACCAGTATTTCGTGTCACCGGACCAACTTCTGAGCGACCTTCCGTCGAAGACTCGCACGAATCCCTCGGCATCCGGCCGGTTCGCGACCGCGGCGGAAGCCTTGGGATGCGGCACGGTCGAGGCACCAAAAGCTCCCTTCAGCGGAGCAAGCGGACCGCCAAGCTGCTTGACGCGCTCGGTCGTCCGCTCGCGCATCGCTTGCATAGTCTTTGCGTGATTGGGATCGTCGGCGAGATTAACCAATTCGTCGGGATCGGTCTTCAGGTCATGCAGAAACTCGCGATTGCCGTGGTCCACGTATCGAACGTATTTGAACCGCTCGCTTCGCAGGCCTTCGAAAGCAGGGATGCGGCTGCGCACTGCAAAGTGTTCGTGAAAAGATTCGGTTCGCCAGTCATCCGGCACATCGGCGGAGACGATCGACTGTAAACTGTGACCTTGATAACGCTGCGGCACTTCGATGTCAGCCCAATCCAGAAACGTTGCGGGCAAATCGAGATTAAGTGCGATGGCACTCGTCACCTTGCCTTGTTGATCTTTCGGCGCGCGAGGGTCAGCAATGATCAGCGGCACGCGAAGCGACTCGTCATAGTGGGACCACTTTCCGGCCAGCCCTCGATTGCCCATGTAATAGCCGTTGTCAGCGGAGTAGACAATGATCGTGTTGTCTGCCAACCCGGCTTCTTCCAACGCCTTGATGAATCGACCGATCGCGCCGTCGATGCCGCTGACCATCCGGTAGTACGCGCGAATGTTCGTCTGATATTTTTCACTCGTATTCCAGCGCCAGAAGTAACGTTCGCGATTGATCGTCGTCTTCAAAAAGTCGGGCAACGCATCAAAGATTGCGGGGTCACCCAATCGTGGCGCGGGAATGTCGACGTCTTCGTACATTCCGTCAACAGCGCGCGGCCAGGGAAAATGACCGATGCCCGGCCGCCGATCCGAATCTTCGGCGTGGCACGCATTGAACCACATGTTCAGCGCAAACGGCTTGTCCTTCGGCTGCGATTTGACGAACGCAACACCTCGATCCACGATCAACTCCGTCTCGTGCCGCAGACTGCCATCGGCTTGTTTCTTGTAGAACGGATTTCGTCCGATCGCTTCGAACTCGTCAAAGTGATCTTCGCGACGATAGCCGCGCGGCATCTTGGCGTGCCACTTGCCGAAGTATCCCGTACGGTAGCCGTTCTCGCGCAAAATATCGGAGTACAAAGTCGACACGGCCTCAGGACGCGCCAAATCGCGACTGCCTGGCGTGCCATAACTTCGCCCAGTTAGTCCGCTCAGAATCGTCGTACGACTAACCCAGCAAATCGAGTGGCTGACAAATGCGTTTTCAAATCGCGTGCCTCGCTTTGCGAGTGCATCGATGTTTGGGGTCTGAATGATTTTGTTGCCATAACAAGCTAACGTGCTGGTCGTCTGATCATCCGCGAAAAAGAACACAATATTCGGCTTGCCTGCATGGCACGGACGAATAACAAGAAGCGACAAAACGAGCAGGGGCAAAGAAATGAGTGATCGATTCATGGTTGGGTCGGTGTCTTTGTGGATTTGTTGAACGTTTTGATAACAGCAGATTCCGGAATCCATTTGGATTTGTCTCGCCATCGTTTGATTTCCCAAGCTTTTTTTGCACTCTTCGCATGTGCTTCCGAGCGGCCGTCAAGCGGCCAATTGGGATCAGGTCGGTGGGCCTCGTTCAAGATGTTCTGTGCCTGTTGCACAAGGTCCGTACGGGACTTGGCCAAGTTTTTCGATTCGGCCGGGTCCTTGGCCAGATCGTAGATCTCGATCGGTTTGTCGATGCCGTTGCGAACGGCTTTCCAGTTGCCAAATCGTGCGGCTTGAATTGGTTTTTTGCCGAGATGCAGTTCCCAGTAGAAATAGTCGCGCTTAGGTGCGTCGCCGCCTTTTAGATACTTCACCAGAGACTTGCCATCGGTTTCGTACTCTTTGGGCGGCGTCGCGCCGCTCAGTTCGACAAACGTTGGCACCAGATCCCAAAACGCCCAGGGTTGATCGTCAACGCGACCTGCTGGAACTGTTCCTGGCCACCACGCGAACGCGGCCTGGCGAAGCGCACCCTCATACATGCCTCGCTTGAACCCGCGCAAACCATTGCTCGCCTGCTCAAAAAGTTGTCCTAATTCAGACTGTGGACTGAATGACGAACCATTGTCGCCCGAAAAAATGATTAGTGTGTCTTTGGCGATGCCCAACTCGCGAAGCGTGTCGACCAGTTCACCCATGTCCGAATCGACACGTGTAACCTGCGCCGCGTAAGCCTTTTGCTGCTCAGTCCATGGCCTGTCGCGATAGACTCCGTAGTCGTCGATTTCATGCCGGCCATGAGGAAGTGTGATTGCATAGAAAAGCATGAATGGCTGATCGGCATGACCTCGCACCCATTTGATCATGTCGTTTTGTATCAATTCTTGCGCGTAAGTTTTGCCCACCTTCTGGCCGTCGTTGCCAGACAGCACAAAGGGCTGGTCGTCGTCGTACAAGTAGGTCGGAAAGTAGGAATGTGCGTGACGCTGGCAGTTGTAACCAAAGAAATGATCGACGCCCTGCTTCAGCGGACTGCCGCTGGAATCGAAGAAGCCCATTCCCCATTTGCCAAACGTGGCGGTCGCATAATTCGCGGACTTGGCGACTTCGGCGATCGTGACCGTTTTTGCAGGTAGCGGCAGTTGGCCCTCGGGCGGAACTTCGTAATTTCCACGTACCGGACAGTGGCCGGTATGCAAGCCTGTGAAAAACGAAGAACGACTTGGCGCGCAAACGCTTGTGCCGCAATACGCCTGAAGATACCGCGTTCCTTCGGCAGCCATCTGGTCGAGCCGAGGCGTTTTGATCAGCTTTTGGCCGTAGCATCCCAGGTCACCTTGCGCGATGTCGTCGCTGAGCACAAAAATGAAATTTGGCTTTCTGTTTTTTGACGCGTCGCCATAAACAGGGTAAGTGGCAAACAATGCAAGTGCGATCCAGTGGCAAAACAGAATTCGTGGCTTTGACATAGTCTCCTTTCGATGCTATCGGCTCAATCGAGCTTGAAGTTGTGTGGTTAACTGCTTGACCAACGTCTCGTTCGACTGGGCGACGTTCTTGGTTTCTTTGGCGGCGGACGCGTGATCATACAACTCAGCGAAGCCGTCGTTGTGTAGGATCAGGCGGTGAGTTTCGGTGCGAATCGTTCGCGCCTTTCCCTGGTAGGCAATCGCCGGATGCCCGGGCGATGTCGGATCGTCCAGCAACGGACGCAGTGAGACTCCGTGAACGAATTCAGGCTTGCTTAGCCCCGTTAGGTCGCACAGCGTAGGAAATACATCCAGCGTTTCGACGATGGATTCTGTCGGCTCACCTGGCTTGCTGATGTCAGGATAAGAAACAATCAACGGTGATCGCAAAGATTCTTCAAACAGCGTGTGCTTGCCCCAGACCGAATGTTCGCCTAAATGCCAGCCGTGGTCGCCCCAAAGAACGACGGTCGTGTTCTCGGCTTCGCCGGTTTTCTTTAACTGCTCCATCACACGACCAACCTGTGCGTCCGCATAACTCACACAGGCGGCGTAGTGCTCGCGGACTTTCAAGGCGAATTCCGGGTCAGTGTTCGGATTGCGTTTCCAGCGGTTGTACTTCATGAACTCGCCTGATCCGTGCCAGGTCGTTCTTCCCGTTGGCTTTTCGGGATGGGGCGTCGCGGGAAGTTTCGCGTCCGCGTATGGCTTCAGATACTTTGCCGGAGCACCAAAAGGCAGGTGCGGCCGCAGGATTCCAACGGCTAGGAAGAACGGCTTCTCTTTGTCCGCCGCGAGTTGAACGAGTTGCCGCAACGCTTCGTCGATGGAAATGCCATCGGGATAAATCGAATCGGGGCCTTCGATTGCTTGCAACACGTCCATTTGCCCGGCGTTCACTCGGATCTCGCCATTCGCCAAACCATGCATCCAGCCGCGCGGATGTTGCCATGCACCGGCCGGCAACAAGTGCCGATCCCAAGAGTTCGGCATTTCTGGATTGTTGTCATCGTTCCAATCTTTTCCGCCGCGACCGCCAGGGTGATGTGAGACCTTGCCGATCGAAACAGTTGTGTAGCCGTGCTGACGAAACCATGCGGGCATGCTGGGTGGCACCGACTTGGGATCGGCCTTCATCTTTGCCACCCGTTGAAACAATGCGCCATTGCTCGCGCCGCCATAGCGACCCGTTAACAACGTGTTTCGCGAAGCGCCGCAAGTCGGTGCCTGCACATAGTGGCTGCGAAAGATCCTGCCCTTGGCCGCCAACCGATCGATGTTGGGCGAGTGGATGTAGGAGACACCAAAACACGCCAGTTCCGGTCGCAAGTCGTCGACGCAAATTAGCAGAACGTTGGGATGTTCAGCGGCCTTTGCCCGATCATGATGCGACAATGTCAGGACGATGACGGAGAGTATCAACGGTATGTATTTCATTTGGTAAGTCATTTTCCTTTTGTTTCACGCCAAGCCGGTAGGCGACCTCGCGTTTCTTGCTTCTAACCAGCCTCTAAGATACTTCACTCTCAAGTCGCGTGGTACGGAGTTGCCCACATTTCGGCACGCTTTTCCCGCAACAGCCCAGAAATAGCGGGCTCCATTTCCCGGATACCCTCGATTACTCTCTTGTGAGAGTTACAGCGGATTCGGAATAGTGAATGATAAAGCGAGCGCCATTCGTGGCGACGACTTCGTTGCGTGGGTTAGCGAACGAGCCGGTGATTCGGTTCGCGGTCAGGACGGTGTACGAATTTCCTGGCACGGGTTCGAAGTCTTTCCCGGTAGCGACCGCGAGCATGCCGGCGAGTTTGGCATCGCCGGTGACCAGGACTGACGGCTTCTCATTGCTGTTGAGCGAGAGATTGAGCGTGGCGTCAGCAGCCTGATGATAGTCGGCGCTGATATTGAGTCGCGGGTGTGGGGCCCCCGTGACGGCGACCGTGCCGTTGTTGTAGATGGTGGTGTCGATCGACCCCGTGCCGTTGAGCGTGGCGTAGGGATATATGTCGATCCAGCGGAGTGAGGATACGGTTCCGTTGTCAACGGTCAGGATCGCGTGGGAAGCAAGGCGAATTTCATTGCGCCCCGTGAGGTTGATCTTGGGACTGAGAATGAGCGACTGTGTGGCGTTTTCCGCAGCGTTCCCTCGGATTTCGAGGCCGAGGAATTCCAGATCGGCGTCTGCGCGGGCGATGTTGGCTTTGTCATCGGTGTTCTCGATGCGTGCGACCCATGACAGTTGGGGTGCGCCGTCGTCGGTCATGTAAGTGATGCCAGCGTTGGCGTACTTGTAGTCGGACCAGTCGTCGGGATTGGATGTCGTGTCGCCGTCTTTGCCTGTCCAGTGGTGGTATGTGTTGGCAAAACCCTTCGGTTCTGTGACGCGTTCGCCAAGAAGCAGCGTTTCGAGTTCCCTAACGAGTTGCGGGTTGTCAACGGCGATATCGTTTGCTTCGGCCGGGTCGGAATCGAGATCGTAAAGTTTCAATGGCGATTTCTTCGAGCGGACCAGTTTGTGTTTGCCGCGGATGATGGACTGGCCATTGCTGGCTTCATGGATGATGAAATCGCGGCGGCGCTGGTGACTGCTGCCAAGAAGCGTGGGAGCAATGGACACGCCGTCGATGCCGAGCGGACTGCGAACGCCCGCGAGTTCGCAGAACGTGGGCAGCAGATCGGTCACATCGACGACCGTGTTGCAATTGCCACCTGCCTTGAGTACCGAGTTGGACGTGATTTTCGCCGGCCAGCGCATGACGAGCGGGACACGGATGCCGCCTTCCTGGATCCTGCCCTTCACGCCGCTAAGACCGCCGTTCGCGTCTAGCTCGACATTGTTTTTACCACCCGGGCCACCGTTGTCGGATTGGAATATTACGAGGGTGTTGTCGGCGATCGAGTCGGATGCATCGCCATCGTTGTTGGGGTCTTCGAGAGCGGCGAGGATATTGCCGAAGTGTGCGTCAATGCGAGTGACCATGGCCGCCCACTGCCGCGTTTGAGCGGAGAGTGATGCGTAGTGAGGATCGTTCGCGTATGCTTTGTTCCACTCGGGAAGTGCCGCGATTTCACCAAAGGGCGCGTGGGGAATTTGCACAGCGAGAAGGCCGAAGAAGGGCTGGCCAGTTTCGTTGTAGTTGTTGCCTTGGGCGCGGACGAAGTCGAGAGCGGCGAAAGCGTAGGAATCATCGCAGTAGGCAGTCTTGGGATAGCCGGCGTGGTCTTGCAGCGCAGGTGCGCTTGGATAGTTCGCATTGGTCTTATAGCGGGCCATCGAGTTGGCGATCAATTCAAGGCCACCCACGGCGCCGCGTGAAGCGGGAGCGCTCCAAAGCGTCGGCTGAAAGAACGTGTGAGCGCGGACGTGGTGGAGTTCGGCAAGCACGTACTTGTAGCCATGCGACGTGGGAAGAGTCTGGGCGTTATCAATAACGGGCTTGATCTGGTCTTTGGAACCACCGTATCCCCATTTGCCCCAGTAACCCGTGACGTATCCAGCAGCCGAAAGCGCGTCGCCCATCAGTACATCATCAGCTCGCATCGCTTTCTTTGCGTTGTCAGGATCGTTTCGATCGGCGAATGCATGTCCCTGGTGGAAACCCGATTGCTGAGAAGATCGAGCCGGCGAACAGACGTGGCAGCCATAGCCGCGAGTGAAATTGATGCCCCGCGCCGCGAGTCGATCGAGGTTGGGCGTGCGGACATACGGCAGGTTTCTGGCATTGCGTTCCGCCTGTCCATTGGGACCGATCGATCCCCAGCCCATGTCATCGACGTAGAAGTAAAGAATGTTAGGACGCTCGGCTTCCGCAGCAGCAAGATTTGTGCCGACGGTCGACGCAAGAATCAATGTGACAAACGCATGAAACGTAAACTGAGATTTGTGCATGATTGTCCAGTGAAGTTAGCCGATGGCGCTAGCCGGCGCTAGCCACGGGCGTGGAATTGTTGATCCCTTGTCGTTGTTTTCCCGACGCTAGCGCGTTCGGCTCACGGTTTGGAGTCGTCTTTCAAAACAGGTCGAAGGATGATGTTTCGATAACTGACGGCGGTGTGGTCTCCTTGCAGATAGAGCGGCCCAGGGACCGTTTCATCAGCCCAAATCGCACCGTTGGTACAGCCAGCGATGGGTTGGTTGTCGATCACTTTCTTGTCGTTGAGGATCACTGTGGCGTGACGATCGACTAGCGTAATGTCGTACGTATTCCACTCGCCGCCGAGTTTGCCGGCGTTCTCCGTGGGCTTGATACGTCCGAAGATTGCGCCGACGCCTTGTAGGCCCTGCATCTTGCTGTCGCGATCGAGCACTTGAGCTTCGTAAACACCGCGTAGGTAAATGCCACTGTTGCCGCCCGGCGGAACCTTGAATTCGATCTTCAAGTTGAAATCCATGAACTTCTGCTTTGTGCGCAGATTCCCATAACGCGAATAGGGAGAAAAATCGAGCTTTTGGGTCGTGTTGACCAACTCGCCGTTGATCGCCTTCCAACCGTTGACCTGCTTTGGATTCGTCAGCATCCAGCCGTCGAGGTTGCGGCCATTGAACAGCTCGATCGGTGCGCCGAATTTCACTTTGCTTAGATCCGGTTTCGGCGGGATTGGCGGAATGCGTTTGCCCGTGAAAAGGACTCTCTCGATCTTGCCATCATCGAGCGGTCGGTGCATCACGAGTCGAATCACATCGCCGTCAACCGTCGCCGAATACTTGCAGGCAACTCGACGACCTGTCGGTGGACCACCGACAAACTCAGGATCGCCCACTTTCACGTTTCGCACAAAGCTGAGCGTGTCGCCATCGAGCGAGATCTCGGAGAGTTGTCGTCCTCCGCCGACGGTCCAGAGTTCGCCTTGCGGGTTGCCATCGGATGCCGACAGAGTCAACCAACCCGTGTTGCCGTTGGGCACCACCAACGCCCAATTGCCCCAAAGGTTCCGAGCGGTCGAAGTCGATTTCTCGTCGGCGTTGAGGAGTGTTAATGCACCCGTTGCGAACAATGAACCGAACGCACAGCAGACTAGGGGAATCAGTCGAAACATTGTTGAGTAAAAACCTTCGGTTAAAGTTCGTGACCTGTAGAGGCTAGCGCCGTCAGCTCACCATGCTCGACCATGTAAAGAAAACTCGGCGGCGAAGGCACAGTCGCCAACGGCTCAATCAACGTGTCCTGCGGGCTCAACCCGTTGGCGCGCTGAACCGCATACCGTTCAACGAGCTGCTCAACATACGCCGGCGAAGGTTGTTCGGTTCGAAATACCCGAGTCGCAAACCGCGTGATGACCTCCCTAGCGTAACGCTTGTCGCTCCGTTCGTCCGGTTTCGAAAAGCTAACCTTCTTAACCGCATCCGACAAGTCGCCGTCATGCTTCTTGAACACCGCCAGATGTTTTTTCGGCATCTGCGCCTGCTGCTTTGGCGCGGACTGAAGACGATCGCCGATTGACCAATGGTCACCGCGACCACTCTTTGGGGTGCGGCACGTGCAACCCCAAAAAACATTTCATCTCGCCGCATCTGAGATTGGCTGACGCCGATCAACGCTAGTGAAATGCCCGTTCTTTAAAAAGCTGAGCGTTGCTTGCTGAACTAGTTGGTTGTTCACCATCGTAGTATGAGAAGTTTCGACGACCAGAAAATCCGCCGCTCCAGCCAAACGTGTTTCTTCCACTCCTACGACAAAGTCGTCCACGCCTTGGATGAGAGGATTCTGCGGAATGACACCGTTTCCACAACCGGCAATGATTCCGAATTCGAACGACGGGGTCGCCAAACGCTTTTGTGCTTCTTCCCAATCTGAACCAAGCTGACTCGCGCTTGCACCGTACACCAATTCAAATAGATCGTTTCCGCTAAATCGGTTTGCCAATTGCGCCCCGTTATTCGGTGGACCGAGCATTACCATGCGTTGCATTCGGCGATCCAGCAGTTGCCCCGTTCGCGAATCGGTGATGTCATGCAAATAATGGCGCACGACGACGTTTCCCAAACTGAAGCAAACAAAGTTGATTTCTTCAATCCCGTTCAGGTTTTCCAACAGATGCCTTAGTGCTGAGGCATGCTGCTCAAGCCTGCTGCGAGTGCTCGCATATGTCACGTTGAACACCTGATAACCATTTTCTCTTAACAACTTTGCTAATGGCTCCATCTTCGAGCGAGCGTTTCCCAGGCCGTGCAACAGGACAACTGCCTTTCCGTGCATTGCAGGCAATTCAAGTTCACGCTTTATCCCGTCCAACTCTCGATGGCAATGAGCGTAGTTGCCCGACGCGTGCCGGTTATTGTCTCGATCCAACAATCGGTAGTGCTTGGTGAGCGAATTCACTTGAATTCGCCAACTGTGAAAGTGCAGCACGTCCGTCCAAAACTGCTTTCCACCAAGTGTCTTCATCTTGATGTTAGGAAGGCCCTTTGGTCTTTCCATTACGAAATTCCCTGTTGATCGACTCTGTGCGACTACGAATGACGGGAATTGACAGGCAAGCAACGCGGTGATCAGGAAGTGCCTCAGAATCGTGTTCATCGCCGCCCGCCATGAATTACGTTGTAGTGTTGCAAAATGGTTGGGGGATTCTCCTCGATGGTGGACACAGCATCAAGATTGATTCTAAACGATCGATACTTTCGATGCACTGCTGTGCGCGCACCCCCTCTCCCGAACCCGATTCGGCCCGAGTGGCGTCGAATTGCATCGCATGATTTTTCGAACCCACGTAGAATTGTTAATATGTCCGATTCTCAACCTAGGCCGAATCTCCGCTGCTGGCAGTTCAGTTTGCGAAAGTTTGTTCTGCTCGTGACGCTCACTTGCTTTATTGCGGGTGTTGGTCGTGACGTATTCTATATATTAGCTGTCAGATCGTTCCGCCCGGCACAAGGTTGCGAAGTGATTTGGGTTACGTCACGCCCGCTTGGGCCAAGTCAACAGCGGGGCCTCCGTTTTGAAGGGCCGCTAGTTGACGATGAAGAGTTAGCACGAACAATGGTACTTTCGGATTTGGCATCCTTAAATCACGGCAGTGTGGTTATTGAAAACACGGCAATATCGGAAGATGGCATTACCGCGCTATCCAAATGGAAGGGGATTCGGCGTTTAACGATCAAGGGCCAAAAGATAAACGAGAATAGTTTCATCAGCGCATCCCGATTCAGTGATCTTGAATCACTGTACATTGTAGACAATGTATCTAGTGACTTTCGTGAGCGTCTCAGAAGACGTTACCCGAACGTTGAAATTGTCGCTCCCGACTTTGAAAGGAAGAATAGGTTTCGTTGTCAATCAAACCATTGGAGTGAATCCCCAATAACTTGGTCAGCACCAAACAACCACACACCACGATGACCAACTCAACGAGTAGACCGAAGTGCCGATGGTTTCGATTCGGCTTACGAACGTTTTTCGTTTTGCTAACGAGCTGCGGCTGGGCTTTCACAGGGCGACCAGTATAAGTCCAACGAAACGCACGGGCGAATGTGCGATTGAAGTAGTCAATGAAACCCAATAACCGCTCCTTCAACGCCGAAAGAGACGGAAAACTCGCCCGCGCGATCGCTCGACGATACAAAATTCCAAACACGATCTCTATCTGGTTAATGTAAAGCAGACGGCCGGATTGTGCTTCTAAGCGAAGGGCTGCGTCATAGTCGGCGTACTTAGCACTTTTTAGGTCATGCCTTTCGTGGGCAGGGTCCCAGACACCGATCGTTGCAATATCCGTACCGACTTCTACGCGTATTGGCATGAGGACATTGAGGAATGGAACTCAAGATCGGCCAACGTATGCGAATGGGCGGCGCCGCGCCTTCCATTCTGAGCGGTTCTAGAATTGAGGACAATTCTAACGAAGTGGATCATTCTTCACCACTAAGCGGCCACCCGGATCGTCCGAGGGACCCGCCGATTCGCATGTCACGAAGCGACCTTCTCCAGCAGACGGCTCGCAGCAGCGGTGAACTCGCGAGCGGTTTCCGGTTTGAACGGCGGAAGGTCGCAGATTCTTGGTACCGTGATCGCCGCGTACTCGCCGGCCTTGTACGCATTCGGATCGGGCAGATAACCGACAAATGCATCCGAGTAGCCGACGACCAGCGTGTGTTCCAGCGGCGAATCGCGCCCGAGTGCCAATCCGTAGTAGCTGTAAAGCTCTGCCGGATGAAACAACATGCCGACGTCTCCCAGGCGCAAGGCCGAAATCGGCGCCGTAAGCGTGCGGCGGTTGAGGTCCCAGCGATTGGCGCTCTTAAACCAATCGGCGGCGAAGCCGGCGTCGACCCATTCGCCTTTCGTGCATGTGGATGGATTCGTGCGGTACTGCTCCAATTGGCTCTTGAACCGTTCGAGGTCCAGCGAAAGCTCGCACTGGGCCGTGACGTGGCGGATGTCTTTGATTGGAACGGCCACCGCATCGTCGAGTGCGCGACCGATGGCGGCAGACACCTCGGCGGCGACCTTGTCGGGTTCTCCCAGCCAAGGCTTGCCGCTTCCCGGGTTGA
>CAYFJO010000099.1:0-28169 GCA_964343305.1 uncultured Pirellulaceae bacterium
AAGGTTCTCGACGTGACCCGACACATCCACTGGGCCTGTCTCGCCCGCGCGCAAGCGACTTGCGTCGGTGACTGCATTTCGATCCAATTCAACCAGCACGCTTCCCGTGTTGTACTCCATCGCAACAATGGGGTTCGACGTATAGGCCAAGACGATACGGTCGCCGGGTTGCACTTTGTAGTCGCCGAATTCGGTCGACCGTTCGCCGTTAACAAACATCTGGACTGAGTGGGTCGCATCTACAACGTTGTTGAGCAGTTGATCCTTGTTGAATACCGCGTCGGGGTTCTGGTCCTCTGGATCGTTGCGCCAAGCACCAAAGAAGTCGTTCAGCGTGGCAAATTCCGTGGACGATCCTGGATTGACCACGTTGGGATTGAACCGCAGATTCCCCACATCGTCCGTCGATTGAAAGCCAACCGTGTCACCAACGCCTTCTGGGATGGTTACTTGTTGGCCGTTCACCCAGATCATCAAGTCGGCGTTGAAATCATAGGCAGAGGTTGGGTCGTAGTTTGGAAGGAGATCGCTGTGCGAGTGGGCAGCGGCGTCGACAAACATTTGCCGTAGCGCATCGAAGTTCGAAGAGTCAGCCAGATTGTTAACCGTCACGTTAAACACGCCAAACTGCTCATTTGCGTCGTTCAATACGATGACGTCACGATAGGTGACGTCCCACAGATCCCAAACATCGGATTGGCTATCACCGTTAGCATCCACGTCTTGCAACCAGGCAAGATTCTCAGTGATCAAGTCGTTACCGGACTCCTGGCCGAATTCATTGACGCCAATGATTTCGAAATCCATGGCGGGAAAATCAGCTTCGAGTTCGGTTTCCAACTGCTCCATGAAGCCAAACTGGCGTCGGCAGTACCCTCACGTGGAATGCCCAAAATACCAGCCCGTAACCGTTCCGATGTGTCCACGAGGCGAGACGGCCTGATCAAATGTCGGCGACGTCGGATTGACATCGTTCAACGTGAAATCGGGTATCAAATCCAAGGCCGCGCCATGCAACATCGCTCGCATTTCGAGTGGCTCGATTGCACCAAGTCGTCGTCTGACTCGTTTTGAACGCCTCATTTCTTCTCCAACCCGTTGTTTAGAATGTGTGGCCGAAAGTCGGAATCAAGTCAGGTATGCAATTCCCGTTCCTGATCTGGGGGAAACACAACCACACACTTCTTATCGGAGAGGTGTGACAAGTCGCGGACCCTGCTTGCCGCTGTCAATGCCTTGAAGAATTGCCTCATTCCCTCGTCCGAATGTCCATGTTTCCCCGTCGAATACCAATCTCAATTTTACACTACGCATCCACTCGGAAAACACTTCGATCGCTAAATCCCCGAATTAGGGGAGTCAACTGGAGTAGCGAAGGGGATGAGGTTGCAAAAACACTACCATCGTGTGGCAATTTCAGGACATCAAACATTGACATCGAGCATCCCCGCGAACGTTTGCAGGTCGCGACGACGCAAAAACGAGCAGCCGACCAGATAGCCGTCGAGCACGGCGAGTTGCCATTGTGTTTTGGCGATGATGACGATTTTGTCGAGGCAAAGATGAAGCCGTTTGCCGGTGACCGTCTCTCGGTCGCAAAACGCGCAGAAACCTCCGTCTGAATAATTCAGCACGGTGACGGGAACCACGTCATCGCCAAGTTCCCAGCACGCCGACACGTTACAGGAACTCTCCGACCGGGGATCATAACGCCGATCGGGTTGAGCATCGGACGTCAATCCACGAAAAAAGCTGCTGGGCAAAGGCGGATCAACGGTACAGCCGACGTGACACCGCCCCTCTTCGTCGTTGCGTGTCCAGCAAACATCGGCCGCGACTTCGAAATCCAATCCCAAATCCTCGATAGAGATTTTCAACCGGGCAGGTTGGTCCATGGGCACAGGACCTTCGACGGACAACTTGGCACCGCCCGCTGAAAGATCCACCAGCGTCGCGGGGACGCAATCGGCCCTGCCAGTTTGGTCAGCCAATTCGAAAGTCAAAACGGCGGGCTTTCCCGCCGAGACGGCAAATCGTTCCTGCCGCTCAAGCTGTGGGGTTGAAGATAGGGGCATGATTCTCGTCGTACAGCGTGGTTTCGAAGAATGTACTACTGAAACCTACTACACGATCCGCCATGAATCACGGCTGCACAACGAGTCTATTCGACATAGTCGCGCCAATCGGAGAGTTATTGCTCTTCAATGCGGTCGGCTTCTGGATATTGCGGGGGCTTGTTGTCGTTGTGTTCAAATTGTTCGGCAGCCGGTTGAATTTTGTCCGGCTTTGGTTGCGACGGCGCATTGGGATCACCAAAGATTGCTCGCAAAGCAAATCCCAGCGAGACGCCCAAAACGACGATCAACTTTCTTGACACTTCCTTACGACTCCATCACAAGATCGAAGGGCTAATTAGAAATCAAACCATCTCGGAATTCAATTGTACTTCTGATTTGTTATCATGACGGTGAATCCGACAGCCTTTTCCCCTGAGGAGATCCACCCGTGAGCCAAACGACTGATCATCCCGTTCTGTTGCACAAGCACACGCGCCGCGAGTTTCGTGAGCGCATGCAACGCGGCGAACTCAAAGCGTGCATTATTCCCGTCGCGGCGACAGAGCAACATCTGGAACATTTGTCGATGGAGCACGATTGGCGAAGTTGCCTGCACATTTCTACGCAAGTGGCCGAGCAACTGGCACCGCATGTGATCGTCGCACCCGGAATGAACGTCGGCATCAGCGAGCACCATATGCGGCATATCGGCACGTTGAGCGCCATGCCGGGCAGTTGGCTGGCGGTGCTCTTCGATTTGATCCGCAGCATGCATTCCGCGGGTTTCGAAAACATCTTGGTCCTCAACGGTCACGGCGGCAACGTCGCGCCGTGTGAAGGCATGTGGGGCCAGTTTTTACAGCGGCTGGAGTGCAATTTGTTCTTTCATTCTTACTGGGACTTTTTGTCGGACGACGTCGCACAGGCTCATCTGAAAACGGGCCGTTGGCCCGGCCATGCTCAAGAATTCGAAACGGCGTTTGCGCTCGCCGCGTTCCCAGAGAACGTCCGCCACAACGCAATGCAAGATCAAGAGGATAAGGAGCCGCTGGCGGCAACCGCGGAGGTCGGTCGGATTCTAATCGATGCCATCGTTCAGTCCGTCAGCGAATTCGTACAGGGCATGATCGACGGCAAGAACGTCGCCGATGTCCCCGAATTTCATTAAGACGCGGCGGAAAAGGACGTGCGTGGCATAAAAGCTTGGGACCATTGTCCCGAGCAAATCAGGTGGGGCAATGGTCCCATCCTACAAGTAGGACTAAACGGCTAACGGCCGCAGCTTGCTCGCTTGGCCGGCTTGGCCAAACGCTTTCATTCGGTCGATACAGACTTGCTTCATCGCCGCGCGGGCTGGCTTGAGATATGCACGAGGATCGAATTCCGCAGGGGATTCGCTCAGCACTTTGCGGATGGCACCTGTGATCGCTAATCGGTTATCGGTATCAACGTTGATCTTGCGAACGCCGTACTTGATTCCGCGTTGAATCTCCTCGACAGGCACACCCCAGGTCTGTTTGATATTGCCGCCAAACTCATTGATGATGTCTTGAAGTTCTTGGGGAACTGACGAACTGCCGTGCATCACGAGGTGGCAGTTGGGCAATCGGTTATGAATCTCCTCGATCCGACCCATGGCTAGAATCTCGCCATCCGGTTCGCGAGTGAACTTGTAAGCCCCATGGCTGGTTCCAATCGCAACGGCCAAGGCGTCCACGCCCGTGTCCGCCACGAATCGTTCTGCTTCTTCGGGATCGGTCAACAACTGATCGTGGGACAGAACTCCTTCAGCCCCGTGTCCATCTTCCTTGTCGCCTTGCCCCGTTTCCAGCGAGCCGAGGCAGCCAAGTTCACCTTCGACCGAAACACCCTTTGCGTGTGCCAACGAGACGACTTCGGCTGTCACTTTGACGTTGTAGTCGTAGTCCGCGGGTGTCTTGCCGTCTGCTTCCAGCGAGCCGTCCATCATCACCGATGTAAATCCATTTTCGATGGCGCTCATGCATGTTTCGACGCTGTTGCCGTGGTCTTGGTGCATCACCACGGGAATGTGGGGATAAAGTTCCACGGCGGCGAGCATCAAATGACGCAGGTATGCATCTTGGGAGTACGACCGAGCCCCACGTGAAGCTTGAACGATGACGGGAGAGTCGGTCTGGTCAGCCGCTTCCATGATCGATTGGATTTGCTCCATGTTATTGACGTTAAACGCAGCGACGCCGTAGTCGTTTTCGGCCGCGTGATCGAGAACAACACGTAACGGAACCAGTGGCATTGATGAACTCCTAGCTAATGGAACCTATACACTACGACGCAACCGCTCTTGGTCGCAATCCCTACCGCCGCATTTTCGGAACTTCGGAGCGAAATTTTCCATTAACTTGCTCTGAAGATCGTTAACGGCGAAATCTAATCCGTAGAAGTGGAGATAGGGGAGAGAACATTGTCCGGATCGAAGAGATCGTCATATTGGGTTTGAGCCACGCGGACAAGGACCAGTTTGAGTGGGGCATCTTGATTCTTGGAATCCGCGAAAAAGTGTCGCCCCAGGCCAGTGATCTCAGGTGTGGCAGACATGAGAAGCGTCTGGCCCGGTGTCAAAACAGATGCAGACCGCAATTCATCGAAAACCAATTCGTCTTGTTTTGCCTCGATCACAAAGCCATTTCGGTCGCCAACGTAGGTTTGCCGCGGCGCGCCGTAGTGGATCTCAGGCGTGATTTCCAACCGCACTGTGCCATCGCCAACCGGAAAGGACCTCAACGCCAGTTCACAATGGGCTTGCTGGCAAGTCTGTCCGCGAACCGCGTTGTCCTCTTTGACCATCACATCGATGCGTGGACGGACCGAAGTCGTGACAATCTTGAATCGTTCCCCGGCGCGGCTCTGCTGTTTCTCCCGCCACGTGCCTTCACCCCTTCGACGGGCCGCGTTTTCCGCGCCTTCCCGAACCGTTGCCTCGTCACTTTCCAAAATCTTGCTGAGGCTCTCGGGTAATTGCGAACCAATGATTGCGCAACGAATTCCATTCTCACGCAACCGACGTCGCAACTCGACGGGAAGATGCTGTTCGTCTAGAGAATCCCACAGCGCGCCTTCGAGGTCCTTCATGTCGTTGGGTACGCGAGCAACAGCGATTTCCAACACGACACTATCCGGGGCCATCCGTGGCGGTGCCAGCTCAGAGATCGAATCCGGCTCGGCCTTCCATTTCGCGCAACCACAAATGCCAAGCAGCACGATCGCTAGTCGCAGGAGATCGGAACGAGGCACCATAGAAGTTCTTACTGTTAGACGAGAAAAGGCACTGAGATCCGCTAGCAGAGCGCACAGGGACACACCGATCGATACGACAAGGTGGGAAAGGTAGTCGAATTGAATGACCGCAGTCAACGGCAACGAGATCGCCGCCAGCAAAGATCCACAAGCAAGTGCTATCGCCAGGATTTCAGGCGTTCACCCAGTCGCGCTCGAGCTTGTTCCACGGGCCGCTGCGGTGTTAGAGAAATGCCGATCCAGCCATCACTCATGACGAACTGCGAAATCACCAGGTCTTCAAGACGAGGCTCTTGAGTGAATTTTTCCGGCATCACCGACCAGGATTGATTTGCCGAAAACACCTTGCTGAAGACGGCACGCAATGCAATCTGATCGCCCAGCCGAAGCCGTTTCCCGACCAACTCGATGTAGCTTTCGGGATCGCGAGCGAAGGTTGCGTCTCGGCCGGCGATCGTCGGCTGATAATAGGTCCTCACCGCGAAACTCTTCCAGGATCGCCTTCCCGCACTCAGCTTTACGATCCGCATCGTGACCCCCAGGCGGCCGTTGACAAAGTCGAAACGAATCGCGTTTTCCTTCGCAAACTGGATCGTCACATCTTCTGGAAAGTCATCGGCAAAGCTTGTGTCTTTGAGGTACAGTGTGGCGGCAATTTGTTGAACCAATTCCTGTAACTCAAATGTCCCGCCGTCAAGATCCAACTGCTGAACGAAGTTGTTGAGTGCCGATTGATGAATTTGGACACTCACTAGACTGTCGGATCGCGCTTGCGGGCGGGGTGTGAAGGATGCTAGTTGCGTGTGTCCGGCCAGCCGGGCTCGAACTGCGATTCGGTCCGCCGTTGTCGACAGTCCGATGGCTTGTGGATTCAATCGCAGTTTCTGCAGCGGCCCTAGTATGTTGGCTTGGAAATTCGCTTCCGCCTTTGCGAGCTTGGCGTGGACTTCTTCATCCAGTCGAGTCCGAGCTTCGCGTTCGACCTTGGCTTCGACCTCACGCTTCGCTTGCCCCGCGCGGTTGCGTTGTTCGTCCATCGCCGTTGAACGGACAATGTTGCCGATGATCGGGACACCATCATAATCCGTTTGCAGCCCGCGCACCTGGTTGCTCGAACTGGCCCAGGCTTCCGCACGGCGAACTTTGAATCCGCGCGGTTCCAGCAGGATTAGTTTGCGAGCTTGTAATCGCGTGAGCCCTCGATTCCAAAACACCACCGGACCGGAGTAAGCGCCCGTTTCGGAACGCACCACACCGTGTGCTTCCAGTCCCATTCGGATGCGATACCGGTCTGGAATCAGTTTGACAAACAACTGGTTGCGAGTTCGGCTGGTTCCGCGCACCGCCGCACCGCTAATTCTGTCGCGCACCGCCCCGGTAAACTCCTGTGGCTCGGGCAGATATCGATTGAGCAGTTCGCCGGAAATCGAGATGCGAACATTGGCGTTGCGATAGTGTGTGTCGATCAGTTTGCCTAGCTGTTGCTGGCTTTCGTCTTTCGACCAGCGAAGGATCTGGGCATTGTGCGAAACATGCTGGGCCACACTGACCTTTTGCCGTCCTTCATATTCTTCCACCTGCTGGATCAACGCCGCGTAGTCGACCGGTTCCATTGCCCAATCCAGCAATTGGGTTCGCCAGCGAACGAATTCGGGCGATGTGAAAAAAGCGTGTTGGGTTTCGTTAAATGCTGGGTTTTCCAGGCGAAGCAAAATACTTTGGGCAATCTTGCGCCGATTGTTCAGCGAGACCGCGTCGCCAAAGAACACCTGTGCAGCTTGGTCCAACAGTAAATACTGACGCCACGCTTCATGGTACCGCAGCACGCTGAGTTTCTTTTCAATCGCATCCAGGCTGGCGGCGATCAAACGCGGGTCTCTGGAAACGGTTTTCTCCAAGGACACGGTACGCTGCGCCGCGCGTTGCACTTGTTGCCAAATATCGAGTCGACGAACGAGTGCGTATTGAGCACGCAGCAACTCGGCACGTTCGGCGATGTCGGCGGCTTGCTGCAAAAGTCCAGTGACGCCGGCGGCCAATTCACGCAAACGGTGCAACGAACGTTCGGCCTCCGGCGAAGTGAGTGCTGTCGTGGCATGCAACTGTTGAACCTCGTCCATCACGGCCTGTGCCCAGTTGCGGCAGTTTGGTTTTTCCAACAATGGTTCGATTTGCGTGATCAACGATTGTGGCAACGGCCAGACAGGTTCGACTTCCGCGCTAAGCTCTTCCAGCGGCTGTTGCACCACGACAGCGTCTGGTTGCGTTTGCGTGGCCGGCTCGACGGGTTTTTCTACGACGATGTCGCTGGGAGACGACTCTTGAGGTTCTTGATTGGCCTGCGGCACTTCGTCATCCGTGACCATCGCGGCAACGGGGCGCAGCAGCGGTTGCGAGGCATCGGCCGCGTCGCCCTTGCGTGCCATGGTCCTGTCGTCTGCTGGAATTGCCTCTCCCGCGTAAGGAAACGAATCGGAGTTCGCTTCCAGGATGGGGATGGCGGCTAATGACCGTCGCTGGTTGAAGACGGACGAATCTTGATGAATCGTGTCAACTTCAGACGACAAGGCGAGTTGCGGAGAATTGGCATCACGCCACGCTTTTGAACTAAACAGGACGGCACCAAGCAAGCACACAAAGATCGTTGCGATCAGTGGCTTCGGAATTCGTCCGTCGGCTTGCATCTCAGGGAAAATCTCCAGGCCATTCACAAAAAAGGGGGCTGCTGCTTCTCTTTTTGATCGGCCAGAAATGGCGTGCAAATGGAATGTGATTGCGGGAGTTTAGGCAATTTCCGTCAAATGTTCACCACTTGGCAGAATGGGAAGTTAAGAAGGGAGGGATAGATAGAAAATGACGAATCACGTTAGTCGTCCGTCTCCTCCAAGACGGTGTCGTCGTGTTCATATCCCGGTGCACAGCAGCACAGGAATTTTAGGACCATTTGCCCGGTGTTTTTGATCGTATGACGCTCGCCCGGCGGGATGGCGATTGCGTCGCCGGGTCCCACGTCGCGCACGTCATCGCCGATTTGCATGATCGCCTGGCCCTCTAAAATGTAATAGATTTCTTCCGTTCGCGGATGAAAGTGCGGTGTCGTCTGGCCGCCAACGGGCAAGCGTGCTTCGGCAAGACTTTGCTTTGCAATACACGAATTTCGATTGGCAAGAAGTTCGCGAATTTCGGAACCATCTTTTGTGGTAAACGATTCGACTTCGGCAATGTTTCGAACGTCCATTATTTCCCTTTGCAAATCTCGTCATCTGTCATTTGCAAGATTGCAACGACCGCGGGGGAATACGTACGCACGTCCCATTCTTCCGCGCGCGGCAGTTGATCAACTGAAAATCGGCGGTCCGACTCGACGACAAAGATCGAATGGCTTGGCGCGGCTTGCATTAACGATGCCAACATTTGCATCAGTTCATCCGGGTGATCGACAAAATAGTCGTAGGGCGGCGAGCAAAACACTGCCCAGGGCAAGTCCGTCAGCTTCTTCTCCTGCTCGACCCAAAAGAACGTGTCGGAGACGATCACCTGCGTACAGTCGCTAACACCGAGCGACTGCGCGTTTTGTTTTGTCAACTTGGCGGTCGGCACGTGACGCTCGATCATCGTGGCACGCTTGGCACCGCGGCTGATCGCTTCGAGTCCCAAGGCTCCCGTGCCGGCAAACAAATCGATGGCATGTTTGCCCTTGATGGCCGGTCCCAGCAAATCGAACACGGCTTCGCGTGTTCGCAGTTTCATCGGTCGCGTCATGTCTTCGCCGTGATGCGCCAGCAGGCTGCCGCGAAATCGGCCTCCGACGATTCGCAGCGGATGGTCAACCTTGCGCGGCGCCGCTCGCGGCCGCGATTTCGCTCGTTGTTTTTTCCCTTTATTCGGCATTTTCTTAGAACTTTCGCGGGTCCGATCCGCGTAGAACGAACTGCGCAAGAGCCTATTCTCAAAACCGGGACTGGCTCCCTTGGCCGTAGGTGCCTGTCCCGGTTTTGGGATAGGCTCTATGTGAACGGCTCGCGACCCACATCTCGCCGGTCTTTGCACGTGTGTCCGGTGAGTTTATCTTAAAGCCAACCGAATAACTCTGAATACCACCCTGCCCCTTCAATTCACCCGGCATAATCGAACCGCCCGGGAGCCCCTGGAGAGTTTCTTGCGATGAAAATCAGCGTCCCATTTCGTCTGGCTTGCTTCTTGTGCATGTTGGTTCTCGTCCTCGTCTCAGCAAC
Organism: uncultured Pirellulaceae bacterium; assembly: GCA_964343305.1. GTDB lineage: Bacteria > Planctomycetota > Planctomycetia > Pirellulales > Pirellulaceae > CAYFJO01. The sequence continues at coordinate 9,569 of CAYFJO010000099.1, forward strand.
CAATGGTCAACCGCCCAGCGAAAGTGCTAAAAAGCCATCGGCGACCGTCGGCGATGATTCGGACGCCGAAAAGTCGGCGGATGATCCCCAGCCGATCGACCTCGCTTTGGTCGAAAAGACCACCAAGGCGTTCGATGCGAAATTGGACGAGTGGAAGTCCGTGTTGAAGGAAATGCGAGCACTCAAAGACAAGTTTCCGACGGCGGACGAGGCGGGTGCTAGAGAGATTGAAAAGCAGTATCAGCAATTAATAACAGAAGGGCGTGGCCTGATTCCCCAGTTGCGCGACCTCGGCATCGAAGCTTACAACGCCGCGCCTGAGCAAGATTTCGCTTTGAAGAATTTTCTGATCAAAGTTGCCGCCGACGACCTCACCCAGGATCGATTTGAGAGCGGTCTGCGAGTCGCCGAGTTGTTGATCGAGCACAACTCGGAAAGAAAGGAAGCTTACAGCGCCGCCGGAGTTGCCGCTTTTAACCTGAACGAATTTGATAAGGCCGAAAAGTATTTCAATTCGGCGGAAGAGAAGAATGCGTTGACCCCCATCGCTCGACGCGTGAGGCCGCAAGTGGCGGATTATCGGAAGTGGTGGGACCGCGAACAGAAACTCCGCGAACAAGAGGCCGAGGCGGACGATCTGCCGCGCGTCAGCGTAACCACGTCCAAAGGCGAAATCGTCTTCGAGTTGTTTGAGAATGAGGCACCGCAAACCGTGGCCAATTTCATCAGCCTGGTGGAAGCCGAGTATTACGACGGTTTGTCGTTTCATCGCGTCCTCATGAACTTTATGGCCCAAGGTGGCTGCAACAAAGGCGACGGTACGGGCAACCCCGGCTACAATATCTACTGCGAATGCGATCCGCAAAAGTATCCGGATTTTCGCAGGCATTTTCGCGGCACGATCAGCATGGCCCATGCGGGACAGAACACAGGCGGCTCACAGTTCTTCATCATGTTCGCGCCCAGGCCCGGTCTCGACGGAAAACACACCGCATTTGGGCGCGTCGTCAAGGGAATCGAGGTTCTGGCCGACATCCAACGTCGGGACCCGGACAACCGAAAAGTCGCGTTGGCAAAGCCCGATCGCATCATCAAAGCCAAAGTGCTGCGAAAACGCGACCATCAGTACATGCCAACCAAGGTTGAGGATTAATCCGCAACCTACTAACATGCCTATTAGTTGGCCCGCCTTGCGTAGCCCCCTCGACTCTTGCCCTTCCCCCGGGAAACGAATGGTAAGTCGTTGCCCGTCCCCCTTTTTTACAGCAGGCTTCAAACCATCATGCGAAATATTGTCGTCACCCTGTTACTGTGTTCCTTTGCCCTTCCCACGGCCCATCGAGTTTTCGCGGAGGAAGGTCCCGCAACCGCCAAATTTGTCACTGTGTATAAAGAATTCCAGGGGGTTGAGGCCGCGATCGACGACGTCATCAAAAAATACCAGGCAGCGGCGGAGGACGAGCGCAAAAAGCTGGCAGCGGAATTTGACGAACTCGCCGCCAGCCAGCGAGAACTGATCGCACAATTGCGTCCCACAGCCAGGGCAGCTTACATTGAATCACCGAACAAGAACGAAGACGTGACCAAGACCATGATGGGGTTGATTGCCTTCGATCTGCAAAAGGACGAATACAGTTCGGCGCAAGCGTTGGTCGATTTGATGGTGGAAAACAAGAGCACCGAAAATGTGCTTCACAATTTCGCAGGAGTCATCGCGTACTGTACGCACGACTTCAAAGCAGCGGAAGTCAGTTTGAAGAAAGCCGAAGAACTCGGCGCGTTGAACGGGCAAAGTGCATCCTATTTGGAGTCGATCAAGGACACGCAAGCAAATTGGGAAAAAGAACTAACGATTCGAGAAAAGGAAGCCGCAGCCGACAACTTGCCGCGTGTCAAAATGACAACGTCCAAGGGCGAGTTGGTGATTGAATTGTTCGAAAACGAAGCGCCCCAGGCGGTGGGCAACTTCATCTCGTTGATTGAAAAGAAATATTACGATGGTCTCGCCTTCCACCGGGTGTTGCCAGGGTTTATGGCACAAGGTGGTTGTCCCGAAGGCACGGGCACTGGCGGCCCCGGCTACAACATCTATTGCGAATGCGACCAGGAAGACTATCGCAAACATTTCTCTGGCACGTTGAGCATGGCCCACGCCGGCAAAGACACCGGCGGCTCACAGTTCTTCCTCACCTTTCGCCCGACCGCGCATTTGGACGGCCGGCACACCGCATTCGGTCGCGTGATCAAGGGGATGGACGTGCTCGCAAAAATTCAACGGATCGATCCCTCGCGGGGCGGCGGTCCAAAGCCCGATTCGATCGTCAAAGTGGAAGTCCTTCGCAAACGGGACCACGAATACAAACCGACCAAGGTCAAATGAACGGAAGCACATCATACGGAGATAACGCCATGCCCAAGTCACCGCGAATGTTCGGTTTTGCGCTCACCATGCTATTTGCTGGCAGCCTCGTTGCCGCTGCTCAAGAGGAATCGCCGAAGAAGGGCGAGGATGCGAAAAAATCAGCCACCGAAGAATCGGTCGCCAAGGACACGGAATCCGGCAACAGTGTCACCGCGATCTACCTAGAGCAACATCGCGAGTGGGACGCGTTAAACGAACAGATCGACACCGCAAAAAACGAATTGCTCACCGCCAAGGACAAAGAGAAAGAAGCATCGAAGAACCACTATTCAGAACTCGTCATTCAGGCAAACGCCCTGTTGCCGCAGTTGCGATCTTCGGCCATGGCGGCGTATCAAGAGAAACCAAACGAAGACAAACAGTTGCTTCGATTGTTAATCGGAATCGCGGCGAATGATGCGCGTCGGGATCGCTACGAAGAGGCCTATGAATTGGCCCAGCTTTTGATTGAAAAGGAATGCGGCGTCAGTTACGTCGATTGCATCGCGGGAGCATGCGCCTGGTCGCTACATGAATTTGACAATGTGAAGACGCACTTGCAAAGAGCTGCCGGCGAAAGCGGCAAGGTGCCTCACGGCGTGGGCGAGTATCACAACGCGGATCGATTGACTACTTATCTCCAGCAAGCAGACGAATACAAAAAACTCTGGGAAGCTGAGCAAGCCATTCGAGCTAAGGAGAAAGAAGCTGGTGATTTGCCACGCGTTTTGCTCACGACCAATCAAGGCGAGATCCTCATTGAGTTGTTCGAGAACGAAGCCCCACAAACGGTCGGCAACTTTGTCAACCTAGTAGAAAGCGGCTTTTACGATGGACTGACGTTTCACCGGGTATTAGGCGGTTTCATGGCGCAAGGGGGGTGTCCCCTTGGTACTGGAATCGGCGGCCCAGGTTACAATATTTTTTGTGAATGTGATCCCGATAAGTTTCCCAGACACCGGCGGCATTTTCGCGGCACACTTAGCATGGCTCACGGGAAGCTGTCTGACACAGGGGGATCGCAGTTCTTTTTGACATTTTCTCCAACCTTAACCCTCAACGGCGTGCACACGGCGTTTGGCCGCGTAATCTCCGACACTGGATTGCAGGTGCTAAGCAAGATCAAGCGACGCAATCCAACCGACGAATTCGACCAGCCAATTCCCGCCGATAGGCTGCCAGCCCCTGACAAGATTCTCAAAGCCGAAGTGGTGGAAGGCACAAAACGCGACCACGAATACAAGCCGACGATCGTGCCCGGTTCCGAGGAGTCGTCGAGTAGCGATTCGGATTCTGAAAAGGAAGACGGGGATAAGGACGGCGAGGACAAAGAGTCGAAGAAGAAAAAGTCTGACGACGAGGAGGATGAGTCGAAGGACAATTAGCTTGAAAACTCATTCCCGCGCATCCACGTGAGAATAAACGCCTTCGACGCTTGGCGTCATCGGGGGTGTGGCAAGGTCAACCACAGCATCGTCCCATGTTGCGATTCCAAATCACGAACAAGCGGCAGCGATGCGATTTTATTCATAGTAGCGGCCCAATCGAGTTAGGGCGTGCGCCCCGCGAAGATGTCGAGCGGTTTGCGATCGAAGACCGCTTCGTTTCTCGATCGCAATTGCGACTGGAAGAGACACCGGCTGGCTCCGTTTTTGTGGAGAATCTGGGCAGCAATCCGATGACGCTCAACGACGGAGCAACGATCGCCCCTGACACCTCGCTCACGGTCGAATCCCCAATTGAGCTGACTGTCGGCTATACTCGGATCAAAGTCTCGCTGGATGACACGGCAAAAGCCGCATCGATCATGGCGACGATTGCTCAACCGATTCGTGACGAAGCCACTCCCGCTGCCACATTGCTTTCGGGCATCAGCCACGCACCGTCCGCAGACAAATTGGCGCAATGGTTTGAAACACTGATTGCCGTCCAGCGTTCCGCCGCCGGATCCGACGCTTTTTACGAGGAAACCGCGCGGGCCGTGGTCGAGTTAATCGGCCTCCAGCGAGGCATGGTCATTTTACGAGACGGTGATCGATGGAATGTTCAAGCCAGCTATTCTTCGCCGGCCGGACTCACGCCAACATTCAGTCAGACCGTGCTCAACAGCGTCATGCAGCAGCGACGCACGTTCTTTGAATCGTCGGTCGAACAGAATCTCGTGCAAAGTCTTACGAACGTCGAAGCGTATGTAGCGTCGCCAATCTTTGACGAGGAAGGCCAGGTGGTGGGCACGGTGTTCGGTTCGCGCGACGTGCGGCCGGATAGTGAACAGCGAGGCATCGCGCCGCTCGAAGCGCAACTTGTGCAATGCTTGGCCGGCGCGGTCAGTGCCGGACTGGCCCGCATGGAAAGTGAATTCGAGGCCGCTCGCTCCCAGGTCCAGCTCGAACAATTCGCTTCGCGCGAACTGGTTCGCGAACTCAAGCAAAACCCAACACTGCTGGAACCCAGCACTCGCGATCTGACCATCTTGTTCGCCGACCTTCGAGGATTCTCTCGTCTTTCCGAGCGGCTCGGTGCCCAAGTGACATATCGCCTGGTACAAGACGTCATGGAACGGCTCACCCAGCGGGTCGTGGACCACGACGGATTCATCATTCATTACGCTGGCGACGGACTCGCCGCCATGTGGAACGCACCGGCCGATCAATCGGATCACGCCCAGCGTGCCTGCCGAGCGGCACTTGCCATGCACGCAGAAATGCCGGCCGTCAACGAGCAATGGTGCGAAGAGTGCGGCTGTGATTTGGAGATCGGCGTCGGCATCAACACCGGCCTGGCGCAGGTGGGAAACGCGGGAAGCCGCTGGCGACTGAAATACGCTCCGCTGGGCCACAACGTCAATCTCGCCAGCCGAGTCGAAGGGGCAACGAAACATCTCGGTGTACGGACGCTGATTACCAAATCGGCTCAAGAATGCATCGCCGACGAATTCGCCACCCGTCGACTCTGCAAGGTGCGAGTCATCGGCATTGATCAGGCGATCGAACTATTCGAACTACACGGCGCATCGGCCGACGACGAGTGGCTGGCCCACCGCGATGCCTACGAACGTGCACTGTCGAATTTCGAATCAGGTCAACTCATCGACATTTGCGACCTACTCATGCCGCTGCGTGAAGATGCTGCCTGGCAACGCGATCGAGCCACTGAGTGGCTATGGAGTCAAGCAACGTGCGTCGACAAACCCCGTGAAGCCGATTGCATCTTTGAGCTGGATAGCAAGTGATCGCCTTTGGCGTAGTCCATCCGTCAACCGAGGCAGTCTTTGCACTTTGTTGTTACAATACGAAGACACCCCCAACCTCAATCAACAAACCAAACATGGCCGATCCCACCAAAACGCATATCGCCAAAGAACTCGCCCACGGCCGGCCGCTGATTTCGTGCCGGTTTGATCCCTCTGGAAAATACATTTTTTTCGGCTCGGAAGATTATCGTGTTTGGCGATGGGAAGTGGCGACGGACAAGAAGGTCGAATTGAACCACGATGCCTGGGTACGTGCGATTGCGTTTTCGCGGGATGGCAAGTTGGTGTTGACGGGTGGGTTCGATGAACGCATGGTTTGGTGGCCGGTCGAGGGTGATCCGCTTCAGCCAATCCGGGCGATCAAGGCACATCTAGGCTGGGTTCGTGCTGTCACCGTTAGTCCTGACAATTCGCTGATCGCGACGTGCGGCAACGACAATCTCGTAAAAATCTGGAGGATGGATGACGGCAGCCTGGTTCGCGAGATGGCCGGGCACGAGCGTCACGTGTACAACGTGGCGTTTCATCCCGATGGCAAACAGCTCGCATCCGGCGACTTGATGGGCAACTTGTTTCACTGGGATGTGGAAACGGGCAAGCTGGTGAGAAAGTTGGCCGTGTCGTCATTGAGCAAATTCGACAAAACGTTCAAGGCAGACATCGGTGGCTTTCGCGACCTGGAGTTCAGCGCCGATGGATCGACGATTGCTTGCGCGGGAATCACCAACGTCTCGAATGCCTTCGCGGGTGTCGGCAACCCGCTCGTCGAAGCGTGGGACTGGACGGCGGGCAAGCAGAAGATTGCCCACGGTTCAAAAGCCAAAGTAAAAGGCGTGTGCTGGGGGACGGCGATTCATCCCGACGGGTTCATGATTGGCGCGGTTGGTGGCAGCGGCGGTCATTTGTTCTTTTGGAAGCCCGACGGCAAAGAAGAATTCCACACGCTGAAGCTCCCCAGCGATGCCCGCGATCTGGACCTCAGCCCCGACGGCGAGCATCTTGTCACCGCGCACTACGACGGAAAGATCCGCGTCAGCAAGATGGCTGCCAAGCCGTCGCCAATGGGAAAAATCAAATAGATAGCGACTTGACTTAAGTCGCTGTTCCCGCGAGTTCGCGAAGTTCCACCAATTCGCTGCTCAATCGGTGTCGAAGCGGGCTTTCGGGGCGAAGTTCGTCAAGCAAGGCTTCTGCCTTTTCGATCGTCTCCGTCGAGATTCCACTGGTTTTGAAAAGTTTGCGAAAACTGCGTTGCACTTCGGATTCGGTAAGCAACGTTATCTCCTTTAGAGGACATAGAAAGAGGAACAATGTTCGCCACTGGACATCAAGTGTATTGTAGAGTTCTCCCCGGAAGCCGCAACTGCAAACTTGAAAGAGTTTTCCGGACAGATGAATGCGCGGCTATTGGGCGACTTGTACAGGCGCTTGCTCTTCCACCGATTCGTCAAACTGTTCGAATTCGCTCGCCACGGTTTCCACGGTTTCGCGAATCTGTTCCTCGGTGTGCATCGACGTGACGAAGAAACGCACTTGCGTTCGCTCTTCGTGGACAGCGGGGTGGATCACGGGTTGGGCATTAATGCCGCGTTCAAACAACCGCTCAGCAAGCTGCAATGCTTGGAAAGAGCTGCGAGTGAAGACGGGAATCACCGGGATGCCAGATTGGTCGCCAGTTCTCAGGCCATGCTGCTTCACCAACGTGTGGAACAAGCGACCGTTGGAGTGCAGATTTGCCACACGGGCCGGTTCGGCACGCAAGCAACGCAGTGCTGCCAGGGCGGCCGCCGCGTTGGCGGGAGAAATGCCCGTCGCGAAAACAAACCCGGGCGCCGTGAACCGCAAATACTCTATCACCTCTTGTTTGGCCGCCACGTAACCGCCGCAACTGCCCAAGGCATTGGCCAGCGATCCTGTCCACAACTCGACGTCGGCGGGGTCGATTCGGAAGTGTTCTTGGACACCGCGACCAAACATCCCCATGGTGCCAAACGTATGCGCTTCGTCCACTAGCAGCATGGCTTTGTGGCGATTCTTGATTTCAATAAAACGGCGCACATCGGGAAAGTCTGCTTCCAGGTCGTACAAGCCTTCGATGGCGATCAGCACGCGACGGTATTGCTCGCGCGACTCACTCAAAATCCGTTCCACGTCATCGGGATTGTTGTGCTCGAATGATCTTCGTCGAGCACCCGAAAGTTCGGCACCTTTGACGATGCTGCTGTGAGCGCGGCTGTCGTGCAAAACCAGGTCGCTGTTGCCCAGCAAATGTCCCATGATGGTTTCGTTGGTCGCATGGCTGCCCACGAACGTCAATGCATCTTGGGTGCCAAGAAATTCGGCGAGTTCACTTTCAAGCTCCCGGTGAATCGATCGTTCGCCGGAAAGAATGCGCGTTGCGGAAACGCTTGTGCCAAACTCATCGATGGCCTTTTTGGCGGCTTCGTTGACCTTGGGATCTCCCGACAAACCGAGATAGTTGCAACTGGCAAAATTGACCAAAACGCGATCGTTCACTTTGGTCGTGTTCGACACAGTCCCTTCGTGCAGATTAAAGAACGGCTCGCGAACGCCCGTGGCCGCCAGCATGCGCCGTGTTTGTTGGAGTCGCACGAATTCGGGAAAACGCTCCAGTTCGTAATACGCCGCCGGGATTTCCGCGTGCGACTTTCCGTTGCCGTTGGTCGTCGATTTACCGCTCGCTCGCAGCCCAAACACCGGTTCCGATCCGATGTACTCTTCCACCGCCAAGGCCACTTGCCGGCACGTCTCCACCTTCTGCAAAACGTGGTCCGGGAATCGACCGCCGAACGTGTTTTCCAGGGAATGAGCAACTTCCAATCGTTCCAACGAATCGAGCCCCACATCGGATACAATGTTGGATTCCAAATCCAGATCGGCGGCCCTCTCTTTTCCGACGCGCCGCACTTCGTCCATCACGAATTTTACGATCTGCGGATTGACATCCTGTGCTGGGGTTTCGACTGGCTGGGTTTCTGACGATTTGAGTTCCACGTGCTGGGCGGCCGCCTGGTCCCAGGAAACCCACTGAGCGACAACGAGCAATTCGCCGGCCGTAAATGCATCTCGGCACGCGTGACGCTGCGTTTTGCCGCTGGACGTTTTGGGGATTGCGCCAACCCGAACGAGCACCACGGCATCGGGCGGCAATTCGTGTTCGTTGGTCACGTTGCGGCGGATGGATTCGATGACCGTGTCCCATTCAGCTTCGCCGCGACGTTCGACTTCGCAAACCACCACCAATCGTTCTTGGTTTTCCACATCCAAGGCGAATGCTGCCGAGCATCCACTGCGCAAAACACCGTCGGTGTTCTCAACCGTCAATTCAATGTCTTGCGGATAGCGGTTCACGCCGCGAATGATGATCAGGTCTTTGAGCCGTCCCGTGACATACAATTCCTGTTGATGGACAAAACCGAGATCACCGGTTCGCAGCCACCCGGAGCCATTGCTGCCGTCGTTAAGCTTCGCTTGGAAAACCTCTTCGCTGATTTCCGGTTTATTCCAATATCCCTGGCCGATACTTGGGCCACGAACCCAGATTTCGCCGACGCGGTCCTGCGGCGCTTTGGTGCACGTTTCCGGATCAACAATGATCAACTCTTCATTCGTTCGAGCGTGGCCGCACCCGACCAGTTTTCGGCCGCCTCTTGTGCCGTTCGTCATGGGTTTGATCGTGTCGGCCGCGAGTGCATTGTTATCGAACGCTTTGACGACGGGCGGCTTGTTCTTGTAGCCGCCAGTGATGAACAGCGTACTCTCCGCCATGCCATAGCACGGATAATGTGTTTCCGCACGAAAACCATACGGCGCGAATTTGCGTGTGAACGCTTCCATGGTTTCCGCACGTACGGGTTCCGCGCCGTTAAATGCCAGGTCCCACGTGTTCAGGTCCAGCCCTTCGCATTCTTCGTCAGTGATCTTCTCGTTGCACAAGGCATACGCAAAGTTGGGGCCGCCGCTCATCGTGATCGAATAACGGTCGATCGCACGAAGCCAACGAACGGGTTTCAAAAGGAACGCCATGGGCGAAAACAGTACGTTGTAGCGGCCGTAGAACATTGGCGTTAGGACGCCTCCGAGCAATCCCATGTCGTGATAGCAAGGCAGCCAACTCGCGCCACAACCGGAGCGCGTAAAATCAAACGCCGTGGCAATCAATCGGCAATTGTTCATTAGATTGCGGTGCGTGATCACGACCCCCTTCGGTGTGCCAGTCGAGCCGGAGGTGTATTGCAAAAACGCCACGCTTTCGTCAGCGACCGACAAAGGTGGACACTCGTCGGCGAGTTTTTCGGACAGATCGTCGGTTGCCAGCCAGGTGAGCTGTTGCAAGCGCGGTGTCGATTCGAGTGTATCCGCCACGCGTCCCAGAACACTGGCCACGGTCAACGCGACTTTCGCTTGTGCGTCGTCCGCGATCGCTTCAATGCGATTCATGTTGCGATTGCGGCGGGGTGGGTAAGCCGGCACCGGAATCGCGCCCGCATACATGCAACCAAAGAACCCACAGATGAAGTCGAGGCCAGGGGGGTAGAGCAACAACGCGCGTTCACCGCGCATACCAATCGCCGCAAGCTTCGCCGCGATCGCGGAAGCTCGTCGATCAAGCTCACCATAGGTCACGTACTCCTCTTCCTCCTCGCCGTCGACAAGGTAGTAGTACGCAATGGCGTCAGGTGTATGCTGTCCCCAATAGCTAAGGCGGTCGACAAGGTTTGTGTCGGGCGGGCTATACGGGGCGAACAACTGTTCGAAGTTCACCGGACCTCCAGCTCCAATTCTGTAGTTGATTCACACAGGTATTCAGACTTGCCACTCCTGCAGGTGGAATGCCGTTATGTATTGATCGAATCAATCCTCCACGAAGATTGAGCCTTCCAGTGGGACACCTCAAATTCGTACCAGAATTCGTTTTGTGATTGACTGGTGTAAGGAGGATTTGAGGAAAGGTGAGGATGATTCCAAGCTATATGTCAAGTCTCACCCAGATTACCACCCGCGGGCTGTCTTATCAATCGTCGGAAGGAGTTTGAGGCGAGAGTTTTAGGGTTGTTTCGTACTTATAGGGTATTTGCGTACACTATTTGTGACAACCCTCAATTACGGCATTATACGCTTAATAGACACAACTGGCCGAGGTGGTTTAACCATTGCTAACCGACTCGGTGATGATCTTTAAGGCGAGCGGCGGTTGAAAACACCCCGTAGGACGGATTTCCAATCCGGTTTGATAAACCGTCCTACCGGTAAATCACATTCAGCCGGTCTCCTAAAGACTGATTCCTGGAAAGTTCTCGGGGTCTTCAAACGGCGACGACGTAGTTTCGTCCTCGGTTGGCTCCTGTTCACCGAGCAGCTCCGGATAGGCGTCGCTGACGGGCCGCCACTTTTCCTTCCAATCGGCTCGTAGCAGCGACGTTTGCAGGTCCAATCGCCCCTCGGCACACCATTTGTCCAGCGTCAGTTTGCGCACCGGCCCGTATTCTCGAACGTTCGGCTCCTCGCCCACCAACACCAGCCACTGGTCCCACAACGGATCCGTCCGAAACTCGTCCTCATCCCGAACAATTTCCATTGGATTGAGGATCTGTGGCGGCCGCGTGGGAGCAACGTGATTTGTTGGCGATTGAATCTCGTTCGGACGATCTTGGTTGGGGTCTTGCAGCCAATCGAGTGCGATCTTGGCACGCGAGCAACTTGCGTCGAGTTTCAAGGCCTTTGTGAACGATTTTTTGGCAGATTCGTTGTCGCCGAGTTCAGTTTGCGCGAGGCCCATGCCTGCATAGCTGTTTGCCAACGGAAAGCCGGCGGGCTTGAATCGAGTCACGTGGAAAAAGTCATCAACGGCCCTTTGAAATCGGCAAATGCTATAGTAGATCCGCCCGCGACAATCGAGCAATTGCGCCAAATGCAACTCCGACTCGAAGTGGCCCAACTGCTTGGTCAATTGAATGAGAGCCGCTTCGTAGTCGCCCAGGCGGGCCATCATCCGTGCACGCTGACAGTGGGCATCCAGCAAAGTCGCGTCGATGCGAATCGCCGCTTCAAAATCCCGCAACGCCATTTCCAGCGACTGCCTCTTGGCATACAGCTCGCCACGATACATCCATGCCGCCGGATCTTTCGGACGAAGTTGAACGGCAGCAGAAAAGTCGCAGATGGCTTGATCATATTTGCCTTGGTCCATCAGCACTTTGCCACGCAGCATGAACGCGTCGGCATTTTGACAATTCAATCGAATGGCCTTGGTTAAACTGGCGTTTGCAAAGTCGGCCTGGCCCATCGCGGCTAAAACCTCGCCGCGCGCGGTGTGCAAACGCGCATCGGACTCGTCAACTTTGATCGCGGCAACGAAATCGGCGAGGGCTTCTTCGAGACGATCTAGGGTGTGGAAGCACTTGCCGCGCAGGTACAGCGCCCTGGTGTTCGTGTCGTCCGCGTCCAAGACCTTTGTGAAATCGGCGACGGCTTCCAGTGCCTTGCCGGCGGCCATCAGCGCGGCCGCACGTTCCACCAGCAGTTCCGTGTCGTTTGGCAACAATTCCAACAACGTGTTGAAATCGGCGATGGCTTCTTCTGGTTTGCTTAGAAAAGCGAAGGCGGTGCCGCGCGTACGATAAGTATTTGCCGACGTCTTGTCTTTCTGAATTTGCGCGGTGCAAACTTCGATCGCCGGCTGGCAGTATTGCTGGCCAATTTTGCGGTATTGCTCTTCGTTCTCTGGACTCAAATCGATTGCGCGGCGGAAATCGCCGATGGCTTGGCGAAGTTTGCCCGTTCGCGCCAGTGCGATGCCACGCCACAGAAAAACACCAGGGCGATCGTCACGCAACTGGATGGACTCGCCAAACTGCTCAATCGCGGCCGCAAAATCTTGTTTGTCCCGGTAAATGATCGCCAGATAGTAGTGAACTTCCGCAGCGTCTGATCTGTTGACACCTACCTCCAAGGCCTTGGAGAAATCCGCGCGAGCCTCGTCCACGTTTTCCGACTCGTAATGGATTTTTCCGCGACTGATCAGCGCGGGTGTATAGCGGCTGTCTAATCGCAACGCTTTGTTGACTTCCTTAATCGCCGCCTCGTGTTCGCCACCCACGGCCAAAGCTGTTCCACGTCCGCGATAGGCTTCGGGACAAATGGCATCGAGCGCAATCGCATCGTCGAAGTCCTGTAAAGCCTTCTTTGGGGATTTGAGCTTCACAAAAGCGTCACCCCGCAAAATCAAAGTTGCGGAATCCGCCGGGACTTGATCCAAGGAGTAGGTAAAATCATCGACGGCGGCCTCGAAGTTGTTGAGTGCGACGTACGACTTGCCTCGCTCCACAAACGTGTCGGTGCTCGATGTATCCAACTGGATCGCGGTGGTAAAGTCGTCGATCGCCGCGGAATACTGATCGGTGGACGCATGGGCCCGGCCCCGATGAAAATGAGCCATTGCATTCACGGCATCCATTTTGATGACACGCGTCATGTCGCTGATGGCCTCGAGGCCATTGTCGATCGCCAGCAGCGAGCATCCGCGCAGAAAGAAGATCGACGCATCCGTGCCGCCACGTTTGATCGCACGTGTGCAATCCAAGATCACGTCTTCGTGATTGCCGACGACCGCGTTGCATTCGGCTCTCTTCATATATGCGGGCCAATTCTTTGGACTCAAATCAATCGCCTGGCTAAAGTCGCGGATGGCTTTGTCCCACTCGGCGCGAAAGGCGTAGATGACGGCACGATCAAAGAACAATTCCGCGCTGCTTTCACCTTGCTTTACCTGGGCGCGGATCTGTTCCAGTGCTCGGTCTGTGTGTGCGACGGCGACTTGGCGATACTGTTTCGCGTTTTCCGGACACAACTGAATGGCTTGTTGAAAATCCGCCAGCGACTCGCGCCACTGGCTTTGTCCAGCATAGGAGGACCCGCGCCAGGCGTACGGCTCGCCATCGGTTGGATCGTATTGAATGGCCAGATGGCTGTCGTCGATCGAGCGATCGAAATCTTCGAGGCACAGATAGGCGTACGCTCTGGTCGCGTAACAGGCCGCCAGTTCGGATTCCGGCGCCTCAATCAAAGCTTGGCTGAGCAACGTGGCCGCCTCGCTGTACTGTTGAGAGGCAATGGCCTCCAGCCCTGCTTGGAAATGTTGTCCCCAGCGGTCATCAGTCTGTTCGGCGTCGTCGGTTTTGTCAGGCGAGAGTTCGGTCACAAAGTCGTCATGGAGTGAAAACCGGCGGGAGAATGCGCCGAAGATTGTTTAAGTGATGTGATTAGTGCCATTATCCAATGCGCCGCAAAAATGGTCAACGTATTTCGCTGTTTTGTCCCGGGCAATTCGGCTTTATCTGGCGAAAGACGTGGCCCTTACGTTAGAATCGAATAAAGTGTGATATCCATTGACGGCCGGAAGATTCTATGAAGCCAAAACAATTCTCCTTCGATTTCGTGGCAACCGTCACATTAATAACGATTTTGACGGCGACAACGGTGCAGGCCCAGCCACCGGGTCGCGGGCCTTTTGGGCGTGGACCTGGTGGACCAGGACCTGGACCGGGATTCGATCCCAGTGAGATGTTGAAGCGGCTGGATTCAAACGGCAACGGTTTGATCGAACCGGGCGAAGCGCAAGGTCCCGCGCGTTATATGGTGCAACGAATGGCTGAACGCTTGCGGATGGATCCAAATCAACCAATTCCTGTGTCGAAAGTCAAGGAAATGATCGACCAGCGGCGCGGCGAAGAAGAGCAACGTCGTGCAGCGGAAAGCCAACGACGAGCCGAAGCCGCCAAGAAGGACGAGCCGTTGGTCCCGGGGTTTGGCGTCGAAGAGGACGGAATCGTTTTGGTGCCCGGATTCAATTTACCCGACGATAGCCCGCTGTTGTCGAAGCTTCCTTTGGAAAAACGTTACGACTCCCGCATTTTGGATCGCGTCAAAGAACGCATGCGCGAGTATGACAAGAACGGCGACGGCGGGATCGACAAAACCGAAATGACGGGCGGCCGCTGGTACGGCGATCCACTGAAAGAATACGACCTCGACGGAGACGGCAAGTTGAACAAGGTCGAAATGGCGGAACGCTACGCCGATCGTTACGGCAACTCGCTGGCCAAAAAGAAGAGCAGTTCGAGTTCATCAAGTTCCAAGAAATCGTCACCCAGTTCTTCATCATCCAGCAGCTCATCCGCACAAGCCAAATTGCGCAGCTACGCGCAGAGTTTGATGAAGCAATATGACAAGAACAACAACGGAGTAATCGACCGCGAAGAATGGGGAAAAATGCCGAAGCCCGAGCGATACAATCGCAATCGTGACCACATCATCACCATGGACGAATTGATCTACGGCGCGAGTAACTTCGCAAAAAGCAGTTCCAGTTCATCGAAGTCATCTAAATACAGCTCGTCCAAATCGTCTAGCGGCGGCGGGTCCAGTCAAGCCGTTTATCGAACCCGATCCACCGAAGACCGGCTGAGGAAACTTGGACTTCCCAGCAGTTTCATCAGTGACGATACAAACGCGGACGGCCAACTGGAAATGGCGGAATTCGCCACAAGTTGGACGGATTCCAAAGTGGCCGAGTTTAAAACCCTGGACCTCAACGGCGACTGGGTCATCACACCGCAGGAATGGCTCACCGCGGAAGAAATCAAAAGGGCGAGCAGAAGCAAATGACAGCGTTGATCACCGATTTGGAGTTGAAGGAAGATCTGATCGCCAAACGTCGCGCTGCGGGAGGGGATAAGTACGACGAGGTCTGGGAAGGAGTGTACGTAATGGCACCCATGGCGAATGACGAGCATCAATACTTGGTCAAGGAATTGACGATCATTTTGGGCATCGCCATCGATTGGGCAGGTCTTGGGGAAACTCGTCCCGGTGTGAATGTCAGTGATCGTCCGGACGATTGGACATCGAACTATCGCGTTCCCGACGTGGCCGTTTTTCTAAATGACACTCAAGCGGAGAATCGCGACACGTTTTGGTACGGCGGACCAGATTTTGGAATTGAAATCGTCACCCCCAACGATCAATCGCTGGATAAGTTGCCGTTTTATGCAAGCGTTGGGACACGTGAGTTGATGCTCGTTGACCGGGACCCTTGGCAGCTTTCATTGTATCGACTGGTCGAAAACGAGATGGTCGGCGTCGCCACATCCAACCCGGCGGACTCAAATCAACTTGCTTCCGAAGTTCTGCCATTGACCTTTCGGTTGACGTCTCATGGCGATCAATTGACGATCGGGATCACACACCACGATGGCCAGCAATCCTGGTCGATCGAAGTGGACTACACCTCGTAGTCGAAGATGCGGGCACAGAATTCCGCAAAGCTCTGTTGTAACTGTCGCAGGACGTCGTTGCCTTGGATTGCAGCGTCGGCATCCCACGGACTCATCAAGCGAAAGACCACCAACCCAATAATCGCGACAAGTCCGATCCACCAGGTTGGAGAAAGGCGCATCGCCTGTGTTTTGCGTCGATCCGTTTTGGAACGCCGTGAGGGGACCGCCGCGCCGGCTGGTTCGAGACGGCGGATCACATCGCGCCCACTGGTCGAAAGAAAACAGCAGCCCACTTCACAGCCACCGTCATGAGACCGCTGCCACAACGTTCGCACGGCCACGATTGGCGTTTCCGTTTCCGTTGATTGTGGCTCTACCAGCAAACGGGCTCCAAGCTTGATGGGTGTCGGCAGTGACAATCGCAGACCGCTCGCTGAATAGTCAATGATTTGTCCCACCACGGGCGGTGTCGCGGACAACTCCTGTTTGACGAGAACGTCGATCGAAACCGATTTTCTGGCGTCGCCCCGTCGCTCCAGGTAACCCTGTTCAGCCAGTTGCTGAATCACATCCTCGGGCACTTCGACGAAAAACGAACATCCGATTCGGCTCGTATCGTCCACGTTCAGTTGACACCATTTGACTTCACCGCCGATTGTCAAATCGATGCTGCATCGACGCACGAGCAACTTCATTGTCAGCGGCGTCCCGGCGGGCAGGTGGAGTTTGCTTTGAATCTTGGCCCCGTCGCGCGAAAGATCGATCAGTTCGACGGGCAACTCAAAAACCTCTCCTTCCAAGTCGATGGAGATCGTGGACGAGATTTGTCGCCCGCGAATGACGCCAAATCGCGGCTCGCGCAGATGCAGCAAACTCGTCGGTTCGGACGCATCGTCCATGGGCGTTGGCTCCGAGTCCGCTGGAACAATGAACTCTTGGATTTGCTTTGCAAGCGCCCTCGCCTCGTCGGTCTTGGCGTGGATTTCACAAACATGGACGCGAGCCCGCTCGTCCGGAGTCGCACCATGGGAGTCGATGATAATGACGGCGGATTCCCTGGTCGCCACGTCCTGGCGAATGGCATCGAGCACCAGCGATCGAGTGATGAATCGTGAGTCGAGCAAAACCGTCCCCGGCCGCTCTCTAGCGATCGCCTCCGTTGCCTCGCTACAGTCCGTAGCGAGGTGAACGCCTAAACATCCCTCGGCGGACAATCGCTCCGCCAGATATTCGTTGGCCGAGAGGTTTTCGGAAACGATCAGGACGTCGTCCGGCATGGCCACAGGTCCATGGGATTTGGTTTCCAACGTTTCAGGTTCCGGGTTCAAGGCGACCTGTTCGCCGTTAAGAAATTGGGATGTGACGAGGTTTTCCATGAGCCAATCAATCAAGTCATGCCCCACTCTTGCCCGCACAAAAAATATAGGTCAAAAGTCCGTTTCGTAGCAGGATTTCTGTAGGACGGATTTCCAAACCGTCCGGACGAAATGAAATTCCGTCCCACAATTGGTTGCGGCTTGCAGTTAAAACGAAGGCTTCACACATCTCGTGGACATTCTGCTTTGACGAAGTCCATTTTGTAACCTAGAGTTCAATTGGCCTTCGCCATGCGACATTCGTTAAACCGTCTATCGGTCCATACTTTCGACTCGTGTAAGTTCGCAATTCCTTTCGTTCATCTTGTCTCGTTCCATCCGCCTAGCTCTTTATGGGGATCAACATGTCCACCGCAACTCCAGCGTGCGCTCCCGTGGTATTGCAGCGCGACCCGCGCGCCATTCGCGAAACTTTACAACGAATCAAAGAGAGCGAGCGATTGGCACCGTTGAATCTTTTTGGTCGCCGATCTCCTGAAAGGATGCTGGACTACCTCGATCGCCGCGCCACCGATCGCGAGTCGGTCGAACTGCCGGTGTATTGGATGCCCGTTGACTTGGATGACGCGAGTTCGGAACTGCTGATGGCGGACCCTCTGCAAGAAAAACTGGCGTTTACCCGCGACGTGTCCCTTCGTGGTCTGGGGCTTTCACACGATGAACCACTCGAGACGAATTTCGCAATTGTGACGTTTGAACTATTTGACGGCGAAAGTGTTTCGCTGTTGTTGGACGTGCGCTGGGCGAATCTTCAGCGCCGCTTTTCGTACATGAGCGGCGGCAGATTTGTAGGAATCATCGATCCGATTGCGCCCTAAGGCCGTGCCGTGACCTATAATTAAGTTGGCTCATCAACGCGGCGGATCGCCGCATGCTGGTCGCACATCTCGTCTCATGTTATCTTGAATTCAGTCTTTCGCGTCCGTTTTGCCGTTGTCCTACGCTCGTGCATTGCCACCAATCATGGGAAGGCCTCGGTTCTGCGTTCGTTGAACCGCTTGCTAGGAAAGGATAGTGCCTGTGTCGTTCGGCCCAAATCCAAACCAGCCGCCTGAACCGGCGAATCAGTTTACGAATCCCTACGCGTTCACCAATCCACCGGTCGAAGATCAAAGCGTTGTTCACGCGGAGTTCTCGGAAAAGCCACCGGTTGAAAAAACCGGGCATCCATGGGTCGCTTGGACGGTCATTCTGTGCGTGGTCGCGTATATCCTGGCATTGCCGCATCTGGCCAAGGAAGATCCCAAGGCAAAAAAGACATCCGGTGGCGACG
>CAYFJO010000100.1:0-28123 GCA_964343305.1 uncultured Pirellulaceae bacterium
CATTCCGAGATATCCACAAACGCCTCACGCTGCGCATAGAATGGGGAACTACCTTCCGAAGTTTTCCGAAACTTCGGAAGTCTACGCTCAAAATCAGGACACTAAACTGCTGGAGTTCAAGCTACTTCTACCACTTTGGGCTGACCGTAAACTCTTTGCTGGGGCCGACGCCGATCTTTTCTTCGTGGGGACTGTGGTTCGGATGGGTGATGCTGATCACCTGGATTCCGGGCTTGACGAAATACTCGATCTGCCCCGATGGCGGTATGGTCTTTTGTTGACCGTTGATTTCGATCTTTGCACCTTTTCGATCTTGTGGCTTCATTTGGATGATCAACAGCGCGGGCAGTGTGTTGGCATCATTCGAAACGCCGTTGTTGGATGAATTCGTTTCGTGGATCCGGCCCGGCCCCGTGGAATCATCCATCGATGCAAAAACAAACGCACCAATGAGGATCGCAGCGGTGATGCCGCCACCGACCAGCCAGATCGCCAGCGACTTGTCTTTCTTTCGGTCCAGCAGAACAGACGGACCGCTTGCCGGGGCACTCGATACAGCGGGGTCAACAAACGCGGTTGCCGGATTGGTTGGTGCCACAACGGGCTGTGGAGCAGCTTGCGGGATCGACGCCGGCGCGGGAGTCGCGGGCTGTGCAGCCGGTTGAGCCCCGGGCGCTGGCGCGGGGGGAGGAGCTGGCGCTGGCATCGCCGGCCTGGCCGCGGGTGGAGCCGCCGTGGGAGCCGTTTGCCGCAATGCCTGATCGTATTCGGTCTTCTTCTGCGGGGTCAGCAAACACAAGCGGGCGGCGGAGATTTCGTTCAACAGTCGCTGAGCCATCTGCGGGTCTTCACCGACGGAGACATCCTGCAAATAGGCCATAATGCGATTCGCCGCCGCATCGATGACGTCCGTGTCGTTTTCAAAGGGCTCCAGACCCAGCAATCGGTAATGGGTGGGCGGTTGTTGCTGGGGCGGAATTCCAAGCCATTTGTGATAGGGATCAAATCCAGCAGACATAATTCAGCAACACGACGTAAAAGCGAATGAACGAGGACCAACCAAACAGATTCATTTTGGCTTGATATTTACGTCTAGGCAACCACATGTCCACGGCATGACATTCGTCGCTGGATTTGCAAAAATTCAGCCATTCCATTTTGAACCGAATTCTTAGGAATCCGGCTACGAGCATGTCAGACAATTCTACTTCACCGGAACACGGCGGCCATTCGAACTGGCTGGCCGTGGTGATCATCGCATTGGCCGGATTTCTGGGCTTGGCCGTTTTGGGCGTGGCCTTTTATCTCCAGCAAAGCTCCGAAACCACGCTGCAGTTCACCAACGCGGATCAGCAAATGCTAGTTCGAGCCGCGGATTTCGCTGGCTATTTTCAGTCGTACCTGGTCCGTTCGGATCGCGAGACGATCGAGAAGTTGCATCTTCCCGGCGATGTCGTGCGACTGGCCTACACCTATTCACATTTGGGTGAGGGACAGGATTTCGAATTGGCGACCGAGCTGCGTGTTCTGCCAACTCGCGATGCGGCGCGAAAGGAATTTGCGCGGCAAAGCAACGAGTCGCTACTCTGGATGGGAGACGATGTTCACCGGGAAAGCCGAGATGCGTTTGCCTGGGGCGACGCGTCAGAGTGCGGCGTGTTTCGACGGGGCAGCCAAACGGTTGGCTACTATTTTGTCTGCCGGCGGCGCGACATGACTTACCAGGTCGAGTTTCTCGGCCAGGATCTTGGAGACCCTGATCGCTTCGTGCGTCTGCTACCGGAACGGCTGGATCGCTTGGAAGATTACAACTTCGACCCGAACTGAGTCACGAGTTGGCGTCGTCCGCTTGTATTTTCAACCTCATGTAGCCGCCCAACACCACGAGCAGCACCGAGCAACCAAAGGTGGTCACGATCAGTTCATCGGTTGCGCCAAGCGGAATCACCATCAACAATCCGCACAATGGTCCCAGCACGACGCCCGAAATGAATCCGATCCAAATGCCCCGCAACCGGTGATAATGAAACGCACCGAGAGTCGGACCGATGACAACTCCCAGAGCCAATCCCACGATCAACGCCACCCCAATCCAATCGAGTTCAACGTGGCTGCCCAAGACCGATTGCGCTAGCGGGATGGTGAGCCTGACAATCACTGCGCACGCGGCGACCAACACGAATAGCGATGTCAGTGGATAACGTTGTCGGTCGGTTGGTAATGTGTCGTTCATCTAAGGTTGTTGAGGCGTTAGTTTCCCATCGGCCCGATGGGCATATTGTTGAAGTAAGAGCGGATCAACTTCCTCATAGATGGCACGAACGCTGCCGTCTCCAAAAGCAAAATTCACTCTGCTCGGATGTCGGCTGGCGAATCCGCCCACCCGAAGATTCTTGGCGATCATTGGCGGTTGTTTGCGCTTTGGCTCCGCTGCGTCGTCTTGCGGCTGATCCGTGCCGATGTCGGTCGATCCATCTTCATCAAATTCCACATTCTCTTTCGAAATCCAATCATCCATTGCCGTCTTACCCGCGGCGATGGGAGGCACTCCAGTTGTATTCAATGCGACGCCTGTGTTGCGTAGCGTCGCTCGCGTGCCGGAAAGCCAGCCGAGTCCATTTAACTCAACAAGTTTTTCGCCGATGAAAATCGTATAAGACGAGCCGTCGGTCACGTCGTCGTACGAAACGTGGCTGTTCAGATAAAACACGCCGGAGTTGGTGACATCGATCGGTGCTTCGAGGTGATGGTGGTTGCCCGCATAGTTGGAGTGCGGTCCGACTGTTCCGGCCGACGGACAGATCAGAGTGCTGATTCGCAAATCTCGCACCGGAGCGTTGTTCTGGTGATAAACGCCCACTTTACGATCGACGTGCCGATAGGCGTTCGCGTTTTCAAAATGCGGCAACAACTGCTCGATCCAGTTGTGATGGTAGCCCGACGCGGTGTTGACGATGGGGCCTTTGGCTTCGATCGTGCCGGTTGGATACGCACCAAACGACGTTTCGTAGTTGTGGACGGCGATGATCAACTGGTTTAGGTTTTGCCCACACTGAACGCGTCGCGCAGCTTCACGCGCCGCCTGGACAGCCGGCAACAACATCGCAATGAGAATTCCTATGATCGCGATGACCACCAGCAACTCGACCAGCGTGAATGCGTTTCGTGGTTTTAAGCTCATGACCTTTCCTTTCAAATCGGCAGGCATGCTTGTTACTCCTTGGGCAAGCCATCCAGCGTCCCGTCGGATCGGTGCGCCCAGGCTCGCAGTACTTTTAACTCGACACTCTCGTAGACAAAAGACACGTGGCCATCGCCAAACACGAACAGACATCCGCCCGGATGGTCGCTGGCAAATGATGTAAACTTCGTCGGCGCACCTCCGGGAGAGGTACTGATCACTTGAAGCGTTTCACCGCTCATTTTCATGCCTGGAAACTCCGCGTACGGAAGTGGATAACCTGGACTGTTCCAACCTGCTCCAGTCCGGCTCGACATGTCCGTCACATTGATTGTCTTTCCCGTGTTCCGCAAGGTTGCGTAGGTTCCCGACATCCAGCCCAGGTCGGTGTCGCCGTGATGTTTTTCGCCGGCGAATGCGGTGTAGCTGACGCCGTCCGTAATGTCCTTATATCGCACGCGGCTGTTCAGAAAGAAGACGCCGTTGTTGTCTGTGTCAATGAAGCCGCCGCGATCGTGATGGACGGCGGCATAAGACGAAAGGGCTCCGTAGTTGCCCCATTTGGGCGATCCCGACGAGGGACACCACAGACTATCGATATGCATCGTGCGATGTCGCAGGTATTTCTTGTCGTACACGCCAACTTGGAAATCCATATTTCGATACAAGATCGTCTCTTCCCGAAATGGCAGCGTTTGGATCAGCCAATTGTGATGATAGCCGACCGGAAGATTCTTGACGGGAGCCGTGTTGTTGATCACTCCCGGCGGATAGACGCGAAAGGCATGTTCATAGTTGAGAATCCCGATGACGAGTTGCGAGAGATTGTTTGTACACTGCGAACGGCGGGCGGACTCTCTCGCTGACTGGACGGCAGGCAACAGCAGTGCGATCAATATCCCGATGATGGCAACCACCACCATCAATTCGATCAACGTAAATGCCCGCCGGTTCATGGCGCGTCTCCTGTCGTTGATTCGACTCGGGCAAAATCAACCGTGATCGATTTCGTGTGACGCACACGTTTGGTTTCGACGTCGGGATAACTCGCGGTCACGACGACCTTGCGGGACTGTTCGTCGTTTTCCAACGTCTCGACTCGGATCGTGACAACCGCCGAATGACGTCCGTCGAGCTCGTCCGGGCTGATCTCCCACGTTTCTCCCGTGTAATCGTTCGACTTGATGAGCTGGTCGTGTGCTCGCGCGATCGCCGACTCGGCCAACCACATGGCTTGAAGTTCGTGCTGACAACGCATCGATTGACGATGATGTGTGACGGTGGATTTCATGAGCGCAAACGAAAGCAGCGAGACAACGAACAGGCACACGACCACCATTAACAGCACTGCCCCTCGTTGTTTTTCGCTCGATGGCGTCATCGCGATTCTCCATCGGCTGGCGTTTTTTTGAATCGATGCGTAAGCCCGACCGCGCATTCGATGGACAGCAGTGGCTTCGCGCTGAGTGTTGAATCGACATCGCTGGGGCGGGTTGCATTCAGAGTCACCATCGAAGTCCTGTCTGTTTGTTCCACCGAAACATCCACCACCAGATCGTCTCCGAAAGAGAATGCGTCTCGATGAACAACCTCGTCATTCTCTCGTTTCGTGCGTTCGATCGACGTCTCCGTCATGGTGTAGGCGACGTCGACGTTCTGGGATAAGTGCAAGGTGAGTGTGGCGTTCTTTCCCGATTGAACTTCAACCGACTCTGCCACATGGGCGTCTTGTCTCAGAATCATCGACAATCTCGATCCACTGCGCAGGACATCGAAATCTCCTCGCACACTCTCGTCCAGCCGATACATGCCATGCAACGCAAGTGCCACGGCTGCCAACAGAATCGACAACAGTCCAATGACCACGATGGTGTTGATCAACGTATATCCGGCGCGATCTGTTTTGCACTTCATTCGCTGGCCTCCGGTTGGTAAACCCAACTGACAAGTCGAACCGGAGCAACTTGGCGACCGGCATGATTGGTCCACACCAGTTGAACCGTGACCCGTTTCGCCACCAACGGGTCATTGAGTTCGTCGACGTCGATTTGCAAGACGGCGTTAGGCAATCGTCTGGCCAATTCTTTGGCCACTGACCAGGCTGCGACGTTCTCCGGTGTCAAACGATCCCAACTCAGGGCGTTCGCCCGCTCGGTGATATTTGCGACTTCCTGTGTGGCCAACATTCTTTGCACGACGACACGCCGTTGTCTCGAAACACCAACGACCGCTTGCGTAACAACGCCCAACACGGCCAGCATTAAGATCAACGAAATCGTCATTTCGATGATTGTCACACCTTGTCGTGGAGTGAGTTTAGATTGCATGTTCTTCTGTAGGACGGATTTTCAATCCGTCCGCTTCCTCGTTCATTGGACGGATTGGAAATCCGTCCTACGGCAATCTCACGATAAATCCATGATCAACTGAGCCAACGGCATCATCATCGCCACCGTCACGACACCCACCGCCAGGCCAACCAACGTCAACACGACCGGAAAGACCACGTTCAATACGGCAGCGCTCTGATAGGCCATTCTCCGGATACGGCTGTCCGCGATTTCGTTCAATGCCCACGGCAGATTTCCCACACGCTCGGCCGCCTTTAAAACAGCCACGTCACCTGACTTGACCAAACCTGATTTCTGCAAACCGTCACACCAACTCACGCCATTGTTCATGGCCGCCATCACATTCATCAATCGCTGGCGCATTCGCGCGCGGGGATGTCGCATTGAGAGCAGTCCAAGTGTCTGTAAGAACGAACCGCTACGTTGTGCCGTCAGCGAAAGTAATCGCAACAACGTGGCACTCTGCGACTGTATGGTCGGCCCGAAAATCAAACTACGGAAAAACGCACCAAACAAACTCACAAAAAGCACACCAAGCAACGCAGCGAGAAGAAACCGAGAAATGAGTTGTTCACAAACATGAATGACGAATTCTGTGATTCTCGGCAACTCAAGATCAAACTCTAAAAACATTTGACCAAAAACAGGGATGATTTTCACCATGACAAACGTCAAGATACTGGCTCCGACCGCGACGACTGCGAACACATAGACAAACTTCTCCAGGATCGGTCCAAGGCGAGCGTTGTCCGCATCGCTTTGCAAGATGACGTGGCGTAGCGCCGGCCCCAGGTCGCCCGTGACACTGCCGTATTCAACCGCCGTCTGGGCATCCTCAGGCATCGAAATGCCGCTGCGTGAAATCGCCACGGGAAGTTCCGCTCCCATCTCCAACAGCTCGGTCAGTTTCCGCGCCCGCACACTGGATTCGTCTCCCGTGTCATGCGCATAGGCATCGATCGCTTGCGGAAGCGGAATACCTCGTTCCGCGGCGACCGCAATCACCATGGCCAGCGCTCGCGTCTCCGACCGCCGATATCGAGTCAAGGCGACAAGAAAAATGACCAGCGAAACGGCCAGCATCAAGATCGCCACGGGCAACGGCAGACTCAGTATCGCACCCACCGCGCCCAGTGCGATCAGAAGCCAGCCGATCATGGTCATCTTAAACCGCAACGCATCACCTTTTCGATGTCTCTGTCGCTCGTAAACCAGTTTCGTCGTCCACAGCAAAGCCACGCCGAGGAAAATTAAGCCAACTAAATTGCCGGGATACATGCAACGACCAAATACAAATTGTTTTCATTAACTGAGAGCCTGAATGAGCGTCACCAATGGCATCATCAATGAGGCAACCATCCAGGCTGTCGCCAAACCAATCAAGACAAAAAGCAGCGGCGGCAGCGTCGAACGAAACATGGTCGATCGCAGCCGCACGCGTTCCACGTAAAAGTCGCTTGCTGTCCGCAGCGCTTCGCCCAAGTTTCCCGTCTGTTCGCCCCAAGCAACCAGCGGTACCAACAGCCGCGGCAGCCGATACGTCGAATCCACGAGCTGCGACAACGACATTCCTTGCTGCGACAATGCGGACAGACTCCTCGACACTTGTTGCAAATTGGCGTTGGACGAGCCGGTTCCCGCCATCTTCAACGCTTCGGGCAAGGGCACGTTCTGTTCCATCAGGATGCTCATCAACCGCGACCACTCGGCCACGCCGGACCAATGCGCCATGGGTCCGAAAATCGGGATGGTGGAAAAGAACCGTTCCCAAACCGCTCGGCCGCCAAAGATCCGAATCGCGAGCGCCGCCAGCACAAGGAATCCAACGATCCCCGCGACCACCGGAAAGCCGGTTTCGGACCAGGCGATTAACATAATCGTCGGATTGGGCAACGCCAATTCAAACTCCAGATAGATCTCTGCAAAATGAGGAATGATCATCAATGTTGCCAGCCCAATTAACAAGAACGTGATCGCCAAAACAATCAACGGATAGGCCAGCGCGGACACGACCAGCCGGCGCAATTGCCGGACGCTGCGATGGTGTTCGACCAAATCGCTCAGCGCTTCGCCAAATCGATCCGTGCGCGCGGCCGCTGCGACAAGCCCGCCAACATGTCCTGACAATCGTCGGTCGGAACTGCTCAGGATCTCATCCAACGATTGGCCAGCTTCTACCGCCTTGGCAATCGATCGCAAAGCCCTGGCCAAACGGCGACTCGATGCCTCTTGCGCTGCCGCTCGCAATCCCGACGGCAGAGGCAAACCGCTGCGTCCCGCTTCGCTAAGACGCGCCGCCAGTTCTTCCGTTTCGCCGAAAGACATCTTGGGGATGTCGTTGTTGGAGTCGTTCGACATAACGTCTCACCAGCCCCGCTGCTTCGAGCAGCCGGGCTGCTATTCTCACGGTTGTCCAAGTTCAAAAAGAATCTGAAACCAAGGCCCTAACGTGCCGATCACCAACAACAAGGCGGCCACACCACCTGCTCCCGCCGCCAACACGATCGGAAAATAAACCGTCATCCAGTCTGACAATCCACGAACTCGCGCTTGATAGCGGCGGCTGACATGATCCAACGCAACGATCAGTTGCGCGCGAGGTGTCCCGCTGGTAATGAGCCAACCGAGCAGCGATGGGAAACCACGCACGTCGGCCGCCACTGCTTCGTCGGTCCGTCCTTGGCGAATGTGTTCGGCGATCTCGCGGCTGGCACGCTGCAAGACCGCATCGCCGCTGGCATCCGCCGACAACACAATCGCCTCGTCCAAAGGCACTTCTTGTTCGACCAACAGCTTTAAAACCTCGGCGAACGAAGCGACACGGCCGGCGCGAATCAACCCGCCAAGCGGCGACCATCGTTCCGACCAAAACCAGCCGATGACTAGCAACAAGATCGCAACCAGCGGCGGCCACGGCCACCACACGGCGCTTGTCCGCCCCAGTTCCACGAGCCATTGAAGCCACCCTTGTCCGGCCAAACCCAACTCGCTGTGCATCTGGGCCATCACAGGCGTCGAAAAGGAAATCGTAAAAACAAACACAGCGTAGGCCACGGCAAGGGTCGTCAGCGGATACAACAACGAAATGCCGACCAATCGTCGCAGTTGAGCGACCTGTCGCAGCGTGCTCGATAGGCCCTCCAGCGCAACCGACAATCGACCGCCACGGATGCCGGCTTCAACAACCGCTTGATACAGCGGCGGAAACGCTCCATCCGTCGCCGAGACAACTTGCGACAGCGACTCACCCGACTCCATCCGCCGACCAACTTCCTTCGCCAATTTGCCAAGCCGTCCAGGCATCTCTTCGCCAAGATGAACAAGACCGCTTTCCAACGGAACGCCCGCGCGAGCAAGCGCCGCCATTTCGTCGTTCAAGGCAACAAGTTGATCAAGTGTTACGTTTCGCATGTTGTCTTTGAATGACGAATGAGGAAGTACCCAATGACGAAAGAAGCACGAAATCCAAATGTCGAAATGGCTGCTAGTTCAAGTCATGGAGTCATCTGAGTTTTAACATTCGTGCTTCGGGTTTCTTTCGTCATTGGGTATTTGGGTATTTCGTCATTGATAAACCAAAGCCCAGAACTCGTCGAACTTCCGCAGGACTGGTCGTTCCCTCGTCGACCATTCGACACGCTTGTCGCCATCGGGTAACCATTCCGGATTTCGTCGCCAACTCTTCCAGTTGTTTTGTATCCGCGCGATCTAACACCGCGCGTCCAATTTCGTCCGGCTTGACCGACAACATTTCGGCGATGACCGTGCGGCGTCGATAACCGGTACTCATGCAATTCTCGCATCCTTCGGGCTGGCGCGCTTGCTGGACGGGCAATTGCAACTTCGCCGCGTCGTCCGTTGTCGGGCTCGCACAATCACACAATTGCCGCAACAGCCGCTGATTCAAAATCGCCAGGATCCCGCTGCGCAGCAAATAGGGCTCGATCCCCATGTCGATCAATCGACCGACCGCTTCGACCGCGCTTCCCGCGTGAAACGTCGTGACGACCAGATGGCCCGTCAACGACGCTTGAAAAGCAATCTCGGCCGTCTCCCGATCTCTCATCTCGCCGATCATGATTGCTTCGGGGTCCTGACGCATGATGCTCCGCAGACCCGTGAGCAAAGTAAAACCCGCGGGCGGATTGACCTGCGATTGGGCAACGCCGCGAATCGCCACTTCGATCGGATCTTCCAGCGAGACGATGCTCTTGCCACCCTGCGACCGCTTGACCAACTCTCGCAGGCAAGCGTAAGCCGTCGTCGTTTTGCCGCTGCCCGCCGGACCCGAAATGATGATCGCCCCGGAGGTTTCCATGATCAATTCATCGAGTGACCGTGTGATGTCGTCCGTCAGGCCGAGATCGTGGAGGTATTGAAACTCGCTGTCGGCCGCAAACAACCGAATCACCGCCCGCTCGCCGTGAAGAGTGGGAAACGCACTGACACGCATTTCGACGTTGCCCGGCGTCTCACGAATTCGACCCTCTTGCGGAATGTCATTCTTGTACGTCAGCAATTCGGCCAACACCTTGAGCCGCATAATGATGTCCGCCGCGCGGCCGCTGGGAAAGTTTCCCACATTCTGCAATACGCCATCCAATCGCCAGCGAATTTCGAGTTCATTGCCAATCGGTGTCAGATGAACGTCACTGGCCTGCGATGTCTGCGCCGCGGTGAGCAGCGAGCCCGTGAACCGCGTGGCATACGCCGTATCACTGGGATCAAGCTCCAGCAATTGCTGTCTAATCTGTTCGGCAACCGGTGCAGTTGTCACAATGAGTAATCTGGAAGATAGACTTAAATTGAAAAGATTCGAACACGAAGGCTATTTGTGAGTCTAAGCGAAATGAACATCTCCTGCCATTAGTTGGAACGGATCAATCATGTCTGAATTGCCCATTGACGACGATGCCGCCTGGGAACAATGGGGATCGCAGTGGCAACTTCGCGACGATACGATCTACCTGAACCACGGCAGCTTTGGCCCGCCACCCGAACCGGTGCGCCGGGCACGCCGCCAGTGGATCGATCGCCTCGACCAGCAGCCGATGGACTTTTTTCTTCGCCAATGGATGCCCGCACTCGTCGATGCCCGTCAGCGGTTGGCTGACTTTGTCGGCACGAAGTCCGATAACCTTGCCTTTGTTGACAACGCGACCATGGCGATGAACACGCTGGCCGATAGCTTTCCTTTGAGCACGGGCGATGAAGTGTTGTTGACGGACCACGAATACGAAGCCGTCGTAAAAACATGGGCACGAAAATGCAAACGTGTCGGCGCAAAAGAGCCGGTGATCGCCAAAATCCCGTTTCCCACAGATTCACACGATGCGATTGTGGAAGCGATCTTTGACCAAGTCACATCCGCGACAAAGTTGATCGTTGTCAGCGATATCACCTCTCCAACGGCCATCATCTTGCCAATCCAACAAATCTGCGATCGAGCGAAAGAATCAGGCGTGCCGATTTGTGTTGACGGGCCACACGCCCCCGCACAAATACCACTCGACATCGACCGTTTGAATTGCGACTTTTACACGGCGAGCCTTCACAAGTGGCTTTGCGGTTCATTCAGCTCCGGTTTCTTGTACGTCCATCCGAAACACCACGCCACGATTGAGCCGCAAGTCGCCAGTTTCGGTACGTTGCCCCCGACAGCGCCAACCCAATGGAATGAACACTTCATGTGGCAAGGCACGCGAGACCCCAGTTCCTATCTCAGCGTTCCGGCGGCCATCGACTTCATGGAATCAGTCGGCCTCGCAGCGTTTCGTGCTCGAACGCATTATCTAGCCAGTTACGCCCGCCGCCGCCTTCGCGAATCGACCGGCCTCGAACCAGTCACTCCCGATAGTGCCGATTGGTACGGATCGATGGTTCTCGCACCACTTCCACCAGGCGACAACATGGCGCTGCAAATCGCCTTATGGGAGCAATTTGGCATCGAGGTGCCCGTCATCGAATTCGCGGACAAGCGATGGCTGCGCGTGTCGTGCCATCTTTATAACGACACCAAACACCTCGATCGACTTGTCGAAGCATACGAATGGCTGTGTGTCCAATCAGGCAGCCCGTAACCTTCGGACACGAGCACACCTACAGAGAACCTTCCATTTGCAACAACCGCCGCTTCATGTCCAAACCGTCTGGTGCCGAATATCCGCCCAATGATCCGCCGGCTCCGACGACTCGATGGCAGGGCACAATCAATGGAAATCGGTTTTTCCTCATGACGCTGCCAACCGCGCGTGCCGCATTCGGCGACTTGGCTTTGGATGCCAACTGGCCGTAAGTCAACACGCTGCCGAATTTGATTTTTCGACATTGGCCGATGACGCGCCGCGCGAAGGTTGTTAAGTGGTCCAAGTCAAGCTCAACGTCCAAGAAGTCGTCACGTTTGCCGTCCGCGAATGCTTGCAGGCGCTTAATGATGCGACTCTCGAATGGATTCGGACGGCAAACATTCGGGTCGTCATCTTCCATCGCGGCGACGGCTGTATCCAGCGATTGGCGGCCACACGTCGCTCGCGTCAAACAAGTGTCCAGCGATCGAATTGCCATCCAACCCAGCGAACTTGAGAACGCCACAATCCGGGCTTTCTTGTTTGATGAAGTCGACTTGCGTACAGTTGTCATAGTTGGCCAGGCTCACTTGTCAATGGTCAAAATGATCGGTGAATTCGACGATTTGCCGATCGAACCGTGGTGGCTTTGACAGTCCGTTGCACGGCATTTTATACTGGAGTTGTCCTGATGAAAGACACCCAGCCACTGACAGGCAATCAAGCCATTTCCCTTCACCGACTAGGCTGGCGGACATTAGTCCATGTATCATCTCGTTAATAACTTGCTCCTTTGGGCACAAGTCTCCCTTGGGCGAAAAGGCGTTTCTCGTGGAACGGCCCTCCACAATCGTCTCGAAGCACTCTCATCCTTTCTGCTTCATCCCGTCTCGGCATCGACTTTGGCGAACCCATCTCGGTTTGGCGAGGTCCTAGTTCAAAAGGAATTCATCCATGCACCGCTATATGACATACAGCGACGACTTTTACGTCAACATGAACCTGAACACGGAAATGGATCTTCCGCAAAGCCGAGAAACGATTTTGCATTTTTTCGAGCAAGTTCAAAAAAAGTACCCGACGATGCGGAATTTCTACACCCGCGACCGGGGCGAATTTGTGCTGGAAGAGGATAAGGATCGCGGCAATTATCGTTGGACATCCGTCGAAGGACGACGCATCTGTTCGGGCCAGGTCAACCCCGAGTCCATCACCGAAGCGTTTGAACAACACCGTCTGGTTCTGGACCAGATCCCGTATGCGCTGACCGTCACGGGACTCGATTGTGAATCGCTGAACGTGATGTTTGGATTCGATTTCACTTATCGCGGCAACCACAACCAGTTGCTGGCCGATGCGTTGGGCATCGTCCCCGCGTTCGAAAAACTGTCTGAAGTGGCCGAAGGCGAAATCATCGCCAACGAGCCGTCGATTCAATTTGCCATGGACGCCGACTGCCGCACGCAATGCCGCATCACGTTTGAGACGCGGACCAGCGCTTATCACGTTCGTACGGGTGAATATCCGGAAGAACAGTTGAGTGTCTATGTCACCGTGCGGCGCTATGGCAGCCTCGACCCGGGCGAGTCGTATGTCTCGACCATGGACGGGCTCGCAAAGCACTGCCGCGAAATTGTCGAAAATTACATGATCGACAACATCCTCCGGCCGCTGCAATCCGCCATCGCAATCAAGTGATTGAATCTTATCGGCACTTCCCGGAATTTGGTGGCGATTTGAATCGACGAAGTTAGAATGAACGGGTCGATGAAAATCCCATTCCGTTTCTGAGGAAGCCATGATGCGTCTGTTGAGTTGCTGCGTTGTTGTTTGTTGGACGGCGATTGCCAGTGGTGCGGAAAGTGTCACATCGAGTTTAACGGTCCATCCTGGGGCGATTAACCGGGCCATTATGTCTCTGGGCGACGCTCGAATTGCGGTTTACGGTTCTCGGCCACAGGACAAGAACGTGCAACAGGTTTTGTTGACACATCATCGGCGCGATGCGGTCGCGGCGGCGCGATCGGCAATTCGTGGTAAAGCCAAAGTCATCGCGCCGGCCGCGGAACGGGAGTTGATCGGCGAACCGGAAAAGTTCTGGGAGAAATTCAAAACCGCTCGGTTCCACGATTACGGGCAACAATCAACCAAGATCCTCGCCCAGCCGATCGCGGTCGATACTTGGGTCAAAGAAGGCGACACGGTTGAGTGGCAAGGGCTTCGATTTCGTGTTCTCGACACACCTGGCTACACGCGCGGGGCCGTTTCGTATATCGCCGAGATCGACGGCAAGAAAATCGCGTTCACCGGCGACTTGATTTACGGCGACGGGCAGTTGTTCGACTTGTACAGTTTTCAAGATGCGATTCCCGAAGCCAACATTCGCGGCTACCACGGTTACGGCAGCCGACTGGCCAAGCTGGTGCCGAGCCTCAGAAAAATTGCCGCGGAGAAACCCGATGTCATTGTGCCGGCTCGCGGCCCAGTGATTCGCAATCCGCAAGCGTCGATTGAAAAACTGATCGATCGCGTTCAAACGTTGTATTTAAACTATCAATCGACAAACGCCTTGAATTGGTACTTCAAGGAAGAACGTTTGACCCAATGCGCGGCGCGGATCGTGGACGACGTCTCTAAGTTGAGGCTGATGCCGTATTCGTATCACGAAAAGTCCCCCGACTGGGTTTGGGAAAACGGCACCAGTCGAATGCTGATCGCCGACAACGGGCACGGATTTTTACTGGACTGTGGAAACAAGCGATACATCGAAGCGATCAAAAAACTGATGCAGGCGAATCTCGTCAAACAAGTCGACGGGATCTTCGTCACGCATTATCACGACGATCACACCGACATGGTTCAGGCGGCAGCGGAAGAGTTTAAGTGCCCGGTGTACGCGACCACCGAGTATGCGGACATCCTGGCCAATCCGGATGCCTATCACATGCCGGCCATGACATCGAACGCGATCAAAGTCACGGCGGTCAAGAGCGGCCACAAAATGAAGTGGCACGAATTCGAGTTGACGATGGAGTTTTTCCCGGGGCAAACCTATTATCACGGAGCACTGTTGGCCAAACGCAAGGGCGAGAAACCGATCTTTT
This sequence comes from uncultured Pirellulaceae bacterium, assembly GCA_964343305.1. Classification (GTDB taxonomy): domain Bacteria; phylum Planctomycetota; class Planctomycetia; order Pirellulales; family Pirellulaceae; genus CAYFJO01. The sequence goes on from CAYFJO010000100.1 coordinate 14,702, forward strand.
TCATCGGAGACGCATTTTCACCCTCTGGCATGGACGACTATTGCGTGTTGAACCGCAATTTGGTTGGACCGGAGAACGGATACAAACTGTGTTTCGAAAAGATGCGGGCCATCAAGGAAGATTACTGGCTGGTGAACGAGCATATCCCGTTTGTGTTTTCGTATAACGAGAAAGAGTTCCGTGGCTTACAAGAGCGATTTGCAAAACGAGTCGAGATGCTTCGCGAGCTTTTCCCGTGGGACGATCCGAACTATGGCATCGACGAGCAGTGGGCTTGGGCAAATCCATACGCCATTCGAACTGCTCCCGACAAAACACATCAAATTCGATTCAACATCACGAATCATTCGCCTGTGGATCGCAAGTTCCGTGTCAAGGCGAACGGGCACGGTGGCGTTGAATTTGCCAAAGAACAAGTAGTCTCCGCGAAACGTCACGAGCAAGTTGAATGGAAATTCGATGTTCGAGCGCCAACCGACCCCGGCGTCTACCTCGTGACCTTCGACGTCACGAGCGATGGAATGGAGTTTATGAATTGGGCCGAAACGATGATCATTGTTGAGTAGAAAGTCGCAGAATGTTGGATCGACGTACTTTTCTCGGCGCGATGGGAAGCAGTCTTGCAGCGACCTCATCGTTGTGGTCCGCGGAAAAACCAACCAAACGAATGGCAATCGTCACGACCGAGTGGCGAGATCGGTCGCATGCCTGGCACATGGGCGAGCGGTTTTTGGTTGGATACCCGGTTCGTGGCAAATGGCATCAACCGCCGTTTGAAGTCGTCTCGGCCTACGTGGATCAAAAACCTCAAAATGATTTGAGCCGGAGCCGGGCGAAGGAATTTGGATTCACGATTTATCCGACCATCGCGGAAGCTCTCCGCAACGGCGGCAAAGAGCTGGCCGTGGATGCCGTTCTGGTGATCGGAGAACACGGCGATTATGGCCGCAACGAAATCGGGCAAAAACTCTACCCTCGCTACGAGTTTTTCAAGCAGGTCGTGGAGGTGTTCAAGAACGATCGCCGTAGCGTGCCTATGTTCAACGATAAACATCTGTCGTGGAAATGGGAGTGGGCCAAGGAAATGGTCGAGACGTCGCGCGAAATGAGCTTTCCTTTGATGGCCGGATCATCGTTGCCGGTCACATGGCGCATGCCCTCGATCGAACTGCCTTACGGTGCCGATGTCGATGAAGTGATGTGTCTGGCAATGGGCGGATTGGACAGTTACGACTTTCACGCCCTGGAGACCATCCAGTGCATGGCCGAGCGACGTCGCGGCGGTGAATCGGGCGTGGAGTGGCTCGAAGCATTACGTGGCGACGCGGTCTGGGCGGCAATGAAATCCGGAGCATGGAAAGCCGGCGGTTGGGACGCGAAGCTTTTTCACGCATGCCTCTGCCGCAGCCAAACGCTGACTCAACCAGCAACGTTCAGCCACCGATTTCCAACCAACGAGCAGATGAAAAAGTGGGTCAAGGATCCGGTCGCCCTTCGGTTTCAATACAACGACGGATTGCGGGCGACCATGTTGCTGATGAATGGGCTGGTCCGCGATTTCACCTTCGCGGCAAGACTGCCAGGCAAGGCCGAGCCGCTGTCAACGTTGTTCTACTTGCCGCCAACTCCAAACGTCGTCTACTCCGCGGCGTTGATGTCGCACGTTGAGCAGATGTTTGTATCCCGCAAGGTGTCCTACCCTGTCGAACGGACGTTGTTGACATCCGGGCTGGTCGAAGCCGGCATGAAATCGCTCGCTGCCCGTAAGCGACTTGAAACGCCTCATCTCGCGGTGCGATACACAGCGCCCAAGGAATCCAAGTTTTGGCGGTCGTGACCCGATGTGGCGCGGGTCAAGGCCGATCCAGCGTGTCTTGATAGAATCGGGCGGCTCGATCCAAATTGTCCACGTACAGACACGTTTCCAGAACGCCGGAAATCCGCATGCCGCGTCAATTGTGTGTTACCAGGTCAGAAACAGGATGGCGACGGCGATCGGGCCACAGCGAGATGACTTGCGATTTAAATGGCCCCTGGTTCTCGCGCCACTTGACGAAGGTCCTCAACGTGTCCTTGGATTGGATTGTCGCAAGCGGGATCGTCACTTGCTTGCCGTCGCCTCGGCTGATGACCCAGAAATACTTCGCACCTGTACGCTCGGGACCACCAATCAGGAAATAGTCGACACTGACTCCAAGTTGCGTGCCATCGACCAACGTTTGGGGCAATGCGATGGCGGTCGCCAACCGTAGCTTGACATCGCCATCCGTTCGTGTCTGGGGCGCGTCGCCCGTCGCGGTTGGAGAAGCGCCGTCCACGCCGCCCAAGATCGGATCAACGCCAAGCGGGTCTGTTTGCGCGGCGTCGGTTGATACACTTGGGTCGTCCACGGGCGTTTCTTCCGGCGATGGACTCTCAATCGTTTCCGCCGATGGTGTCGAGCCAGTGGATGGATCGATACCGATGTCAGGGGTGTCGGCTTCGCTTGGCTCTGTGCTGGTGCTTGGGCTCGAAGGAATGCCAAACGATGCGTCTTCGCCCGTGGATGGGTCGGCGGCTGCCGCAGCGTCACCGCTCGAATTGTTCGCGTTTTTGACCGGCCTAAAATCGGGGTCATAGAATCGCTGCAAAGACTCTGTGGCCGCACCCTGAACAAACGCGACTGTCTCCGCTGCTGGTTCGGATGGTGATTCACTTGCGTTGGCGTCTTCGGTTGATTGCGCCGAGCGGGTCGCAGCATTTCCATCTTCGATGGACGGTCCAGGACTGGAGCCGCATCCCGACGTCGCGCCCATCGCGATTAGAACGAGACAGGAAGCGAGAGAATTAAATGTGAAGTTTGCACGCATTGATTCGCCGGGTAATGAGAGAATAAGTCGTGACAACCAAGACTGATTGTACACGATTCCAGCGAACAACGGCAAACAGAATAAACGAATCCGCGGGGGCGGGAAGCGCTACCGAGTACCGAGTACTGAGTACCCGCAAAATCCCGTTCTACGCCGCCTTGTTTTGGCGGTTTTGCAAAGTAGCGTCGTCGTTTGCGAGCGATTTGAGATCTGCGTCGACCATCATCGACACCAATTGCTCGAATCTAACCTCTGGCTCCCAGCCAAGTTCCTCCTTGGCCTTCGACGGATCCGCGATCAACAAATCGACTTCCGCGGGCCGATAGAATTTCGGATCAATGACAACATAGTCTTGCCAATTCAGATCCACATGGCTGAACGCCGCCTCGACAAAACTCTCAACCGTGTACGTATGACCGGTTCCCACAACATAATCACGCGGCTCGTCTTGCTGAAGCATCAGCCACATGGCACGCACGTAATCGCCGGCAAATCCCCAGTCGCGTTTTGATTGCAAGTTGCCCAAACGCAGCTCGTTGGTCAACCCAAGCTTGATTTTTGCAACCGTCTGCGAAATCTTCCGCGTGACGAACTCGGCTCCGCGCCGCGGCGATTCGTGATTGAAGAGGATGCCGGAGCAGGCATACATGTCGTAGCTTTCTCGATAGTTCACCGTGATCCAATGGCCGTAAACTTTGGCGCAGGCATAAGGGCTGCGCGGCCAAAACGGAGTCGTTTCCTTCTGCGGCGTTTCCTGAACGCGGCCAAACATTTCACTGGAGCTGGCCTGGTAAAAGCGAATCTTGGGATCGACCAGGCGAATCGCGTCCAATAACTTGGTCACACCCAAACCGGTGAACTCGGCGGTCAACACCGGCTCCGTCCAACTGACCGGCACAAAACTCTGTGACGCCAAATTGTAGACTTCGTCGGGATGAACAGCGTCCACCAGCTTGGTCAGCGAATACTGATCGAGCAAATCGGCGTCGTGAACAGTGATCTGATCCGTGAGGTGTTCGATTCGTTGCAAATTGCCGACGCTACTACGTCGAACCATGCCATGAACTTCATAGCCTTTGTCAAGTAAGAACTCGGCGAGATAAGAACCATCTTGACCTGTAACACCAGTGATCAAAGCTGACTTGGACATTCGCAATGCCTTCCTTCCTTGGTGGCCCGCCATGCGGATAAATTGCGAGAGGGGGCGTGCAGTCGTGCACCCGTTTGTTGCTCGAAGGGCGGATAATACGCAGTTGGGCCCAATTTCCCAATAGCTATTTTGCCAGTGCTAGCGAAAGCGAGTAGGTCACGCTCTGCGTGACGAATTGGTGCTGGAATTGGCTTCATTACGCGGCGCAAGATCTACTTGCGTTTCAGCAAGCCAGTCACCCGCAGCCATTCTTCCCCACGTTTGTGCCACGTCGAAACGGGGTCGTCGGATGGCCGTAAGCCGTAACCATGGCCACCTTGCGAATAAACGTGCAATTCCGCTGGCACGTCGGCCTTTTTCAGCTCCACTAGCAACAGCGCGGCGTGCAATCCACGCATTTTGTCGTCAAGCGTTACTGCCATAAAAGTTGGCGGTGTTTCGCTGGTCACTCGAACCAGTGAGTTGAGTTTGGTCTCGTCCTTTTTGTCGCCGAGATAAGCCGCATAGATCGGCATCATAAAATCGGGTCGGCAACTCAACTGGTCCGCGTCGTCAATGGAATCGTAACTCGACCGATCCCACTGAGTGCCAGTCATCACGGTCAAATGACCGCCGGCCGAAAACCCAAGAATACCCAGCCGATTGGGATCGATCCCCCAGTCCTTGGCGTTCTGTCGCGTCAACCGCAACGCCCGCTGGGCGTCTTGAAGCGGCGGAACGTGTGGAGTGTCTTTGCTGCGGCGCGGCACGCGATACTTTAACAACACCGCCGTCACGCCAAATGAATTAAACCACTCACAGATTTCCGTCCCCTCCAGGTCCCAAGCCAAAATGTTGTAACCGCCACCCGGACACACGACCACGCCGCAACCATTGGCTTTCACTTTGGGCTGATAAAGCGTGATGGTCGGCTCGGTCACATTCGTCAACCGAACGACTTTCTTCGTTGCGTCCGGACGATCGGGCAATGGTTTTTCATCACCAATGTCACCCTTTTCTCCTGGAGCGCCACTTGGCCACAACTTCAACACAAGCTGCTCTTCTGCCGCCAACGGCGGCGCGAGAAATACGAAAACAAGCAAGAGAATTGACAAGCGTACGGCGTTCATGACTTTGCCTCGTGTACATGGAGTAAATGTTGTGGGGACGGCGTGTTAGAGTATAACTACTCAGCACGGCGTTACGACTTGCACAACACGAGAATCACTACAAAAAATGAACGAACACATCCGTAATTCAGGCTGCACTCATCAACGCAGGGCTTGTCAAATGATCAATAATCATCGGAGACTCAGTCCATGCGTCGTCCGCCATCGACGCATACCACGGCACTCGGAATGTGCCTACTACCTGATCTTCGCATTGGTATTTGCGTCCGCGGCCGCTGCGGCTGAAAAAGTAACCGATGATGGCGATTTTGAATCGGAATCCATCGGAAAAGTACCAGTGGGATGGACCGAGTTCACGAAAGGTACAAAGTCGTCGATCACCGTTGTCACAGGCGGCGTGCACGACTCGAAACAATGCCTCAAGGCCGTCCGCTCGAACTACGGCGGCTTGGTCGCGTTGTCGAAAAAGCTCGACGAGTCGCAGCAGCGCATTATGATCGAGTTTTCGTTTGCTTTTTCCGCAGGCAATGGCCGGTCATTGAACGTTTGGTCACACGAACCCAGCGGTCGCGATGCAAGTCAGTTCAACTTGTGCATCCAAAACGGAGCTTTGATGCAGTTCGACGGTCGAATTCAAGCGTGGGAAGAAATCACGCGTGATATCAAACCGTCGACCGACCCGAACAAACCGATTTGGCATCGCTTGCGAGCGATTGTCGATGCCAAGCAGCCGGGGATCGACTTTTGGCTGTCGAAGCCGGGCAGCGACAAACTGCCGGACAAACCAATCACTCGGCAAGCTTATCGAACCAACCTGCCGATCGGTGCGATCGACCTGGTTTCCGGAAAACGAATTGCCCAGGATGTATGGTACTTGATCGACGACCTGTTTGTTTACGGCGGCACGGATTGGCCCGCGCCGCACGATGTTGAACCATTGCCGGGAACCTTCGAATTGTGGACGGGCTCGCCCATTCCGACGAACCCCGAAATGCTTCCCCCAGTCAAAGGTGTGCGACATCAAACGATCCACGAGGCGACGGCCGACGGCTACAAGTTTCTGCACGGCGCGGCGATCGTGCATTACAAGGGCGTGTTCTACGCCAACTGGGCCAACAGCCCAACGAACGAAAACGGGCCGCACGAAACTTTGCAAGGCCGCCGATCGACCGATGGCGGCAAGACGTGGTCGGACCTCGAAGTGATCGGCCCCGGCTTCGAAGGCGCCGAGCGACACAGTCATGGTGTGTTGTTCCAGCACAAAGACGAACTGTGGACCATCTGCTCAAGATTCGGCGTCGGTGAGCCCGGCCGAAAATTCCGCGGCCTCAAAGCCGAAGCGTTCGTCTTGAACGAGAAGACCGACAAGTGGGAGTCGCGCGGCGTCGTGATGAAAAACTGCTGGCCGTACGACGAGCCGGTGCGGATGATGGACGGCAACTACATCACCGGCGGCCAAGACAAAGACGGCTTGCCGGTCGTCGCGATCAGCGACGGCGACGACCTGACGCGCTGGGATTCGATCCTCATCCCCTACGACCCGCGTCTCAAACCAAGCTACGCCGAAACAACCGTCTGGGCCGAAGGCAAGAAAGTTTACGCCGTCATCCGAGGCGGCGTCGGAGTTGCCTGGATCTCGACCGGCGACGACTTCGGCAATACCTGGACAAAGGCGAAACCGAGCAACCTGCCCATGCCGCGCGCGAAAGCCTACCTCGGCAAGCTGAGCACAGGGCAACTTTATCTGCTCTCCAACCTCTTTAACCGCGACACGCTGGTCATATCGGTCAGCCGACCGGGCGAAACCACGCTCAGCAGAATGCTACGAATTCGTCACGGTAAATCCGGCCCGCCTCGATTCAAAGGCGCGGCCAAGTCAAAACAATGGTCCTATCCCTACGGCTACGAACACGACGGCAAACTCTACGTTGTCTACTCGGTTGGCAAAGAAGACTGCGGACTATCCGTGCTGCCAATCCTATCCCTCGCCAACGATTAAATCTTGAATACTGCGTGATCAGTTTTGGCTCGACACGGGTGCCTTGTAGAATAGCGAAATGCCAGATTCATCCGATAATTCGAAGAAACACGGGTGGCGAATTGGGCGTGGCTCGTTGCGGTTTGGCTTGCGGACGTTCTTTGTTTTGATCTCAGTAACCTGCTTGTGGTTAGGCTGGATTGTCGACCGCGCAAACAAACAACGCGAAACGATTAAGTGGGTTAAGGAGATGAATGGAACCTTCGCCTACGACTACGAGGTGAATGCAGACGGCTGGACCGTCAGAGATGGGGAGCCGCCAGGACCTGACTGGTTGCGTGACCTCATTGGGATCGACTATTTCGCAAATGTTGTTCGGGTCGGTGTCAGCGAAAGCACGCAAGTACGGGACGTGACTCCACTTTCCAATCTAACAAGCCTTGTGGATTTATTCCTCAACAACACACAAGTCGATGATGTGACACCACTGGCCAATCTCAAGAGTCTGGAAAACCTGCACCTCTACAACACGCAAGTGAGCGACGTGACACCACTGGCCAACCTGACGAGCCTGGAAACGTTGCTTCTCCAGGACACACAAGTTAATGACGTAACACCGCTCGCCGACCTTGCGAACCTTAAAGTTTTGGACCTCGGCGACACCCAAGTCCATGATGTGAAACCTCTCGCCAAGCTGAAGACTCTCGAATCGCTGGCACTCAGCAGAACGTTAATTCGCGATGTCGCACCATTGGCAAGACTCACCAATCTAACCGCGTTGACACTGCACAACACGCACGTCAACGATTTAACACCATTGGCCGATCTGTCGAGTCTTGTCGATCTGGGTCTCAGCAGCACGCAGGTCCGAGACGTGACGCCACTCGAGAATCTCAAGAGTCTCGAACATTTATGGCTTAACCGCACGCAAATTCGCGATGTGAAACCTCTGGTCAAATTGACCAATCTCAGGTGGTTGTACATCTCCAGCACGCAAGTCCGTGAAGTGACTCCTTTGGCCAAATTGCCAAGTTTAAGACGGTTGGACGTCAGCTACACGCAGGTCACTTGTGAAGATTGGGAGATGCTTCAAGAGTCGTTGCCGTCGCTCGAACCACCTTGCTACTGATGTTCACGCACCGCCAATTGACACAAATGTCGCCAGGAAACCGACTAAAACTAGGAGTTCTTAAATGTCAATCCGTCTGGTCAATTACTCAAACGGGCTTTCCTTATGAACGATTCAAACGCGTCACGACGTGACTTTCTCAGATCGACCACGGCCGGCATGCTCGCTTCGGGAGTCGCGCCGGCGATCCTCGGCGCGGCAGAGAAATCTGGTTCGAAGGCAAAAGTAATCGGCGTCGAAGGACATCGCTATGAAGTGCATCACGATTGTACGCAGTTGCCGGATCATGTTCGTTGGCAGGACACGCATGGCGTGGCGGTCGATGCTGAAGGACTGGTCAATGTCAAACATCGCACGAAGACGGTCGCCGTCGGCCGAGTCAGTGTCTTGCGTTATGTTGGCTGACACGACTCAGGGTGTTGTCTCCTTTAGCTGAAGTTGCAGGACTTCAGGCTTTTTGCACCCAGCCCGGAACTCTTGCGAGTCCGGCTACAAACGTGCGGCAAACTCTAATAGTGCGGTGGTTTCTCGTCCGGCGAGTCTTCGATGATCGAGTTGTTCTGCATCAGCCATTTGAGGTGGCGGCTTTGCTCCTCATTCTCGGCTTGCATCTTTTCAAGGTCGGCGCGCAGTTGGATGACGACCTGGTTCAGTTGCTCGACGAGATGCTCGTGATGCGTGAGCGTTTCTTCGAGCTGCGTGACGCGGTCTTGGAGTTTTGCATCCGACATGAGTGAGTTTCCATCAATTGGCCCCAACGAATTGAAGTGTCAACGAATGGGCGCGAAGAGGTTCGTTGACTCTTTAATCCGTTGGGAACTCTTCCTGAAGTTCGAGCCAGCGATCTTCGGCCTCGCTGAGTTGTTCGGTGATCGACGTCATTTCATTGTGCAGCCGCATCGCCTCATCGGCGTCGGTTGATTGCAGCAACTGCTCGTTGAGCTGACGTTTTTTGTCGTCCAGGCTGGCGATCTTCTTTTCCACGTTGCTGATCTGTTTTTTTAGTTTGCGCTCGTCACGCTGGGCGGCGCGGCGATCTTCGTTGTTTGTCTCGCCAGTTTTTGGGGCTTTTGATTTTTTCGCTTTGAGTTGCCGTTCGCCTTCGTCGATTTCTTTGTTGATTGCGTACAGATACGCGTCGTAGTCGCCCATGTAGTTTCGGGCTCGGCCGTCCCGGACTTCCACGACCGACGTGGCCACGCGATGCATGAAGTAGCGGTCGTGGGCTGTGAAGATGACGGTGCCTTTGTACGCGATCAGCGCCCGGGCGAGGGCTTCGGTCGTTTCGACATCGAGGTGGTTGCCTGGTTCGTCCAGGACCAGAACGTTGTACGTGCCGAGCAACAGCCCCGCGAGACAAAGCCGAGCCCGTTCGCCACCCGACAGGACTTTGATCTTCTTCTTCACATGCGAATCGCGGAACAGCAGTGCTCCGGCCAGCGCCAAGATATGCTGGTCGACGGTCTCCGGGTTGGCCTTGTATTCGAGATATTCGAGCACGGTTTGGTCTTCCGGCAAGCTCGTGTAAACGTGTTGGGCATAGGTGCCGATCTCGCAATGATGCCCCCAACGAACTCCGCCGCCAAGTTTGTCGAGCGAACCAACGAGCGTCCGCAGCAACGTTGTTTTGCCTTGGCCGTTGTCGCCGACGATGGCGGTCCGCGAGCCATGTTCGATTTCGAGATCGATGTTGCTAGCGATGCTCAGCTTTTCGCCGCCTTCCAGCACGTAGCCCATGTCCAAATTCGTGCAACGCACCGCCGGACCTTGTCGCGGCTCGACGACCGGCGCACGAATATGCGCGATCGCCTCATCAGACTCGATGTCGATCGTTTGCAGCCGGTCAAGTTGCTTTTGCTTCGAACGCGCCTGGGTCGACGTTTTCGGGCTGCCACGATTCTTGTCGACGAATCGCTGCAATTGTTGCTGCTTGGCGATGACCGTCGCATTGACGCGCCGGTCGTGCTCGCGTTGTTCTTCTTGAAACTCGAGAAACTTGTCGATCTTGCCAGGAAACATCGTCAACTTGCCGCGCGACAGATCGAGCGTGTGCGCGCAAGTCGCCGACAGAAATGTGCGATCGTGAGAGACAATCAAACACGCCCCGCGAAACGTGCGCAAGAAATGTTCCAGCAAGATCTGCGTCCGCAAGTCCAGAAAGTTTGTCGGCTCGTCGAGCAACAGCAAATTCGGTTCGTGCAACAACAGCGCGGCCAACTTGACTCGCGTCTGCCAACCGCCCGACAGTTTTGAAACCGGCCCTTCGAGATACGCGCCCTTCAATTCAAACTGTCCCGCAACTTCGCCGCACTTCCAATCGGGCTGCTCGCTGTCGCGCATCAGAAAGTCAAGTGCCGATTCTTCCGGCCGAAATGGATCGTGCTGCCGCAGATATCCCACACGCAAATCGGGATGATTGATCACCTCGCCGGATTCCAATTCCTCTTCGTCCAGCAGGACTTTCAGCAGCGTCGATTTTCCCGCGCCGTTTCGCCCCACAAATCCAACTTTCACATCGTCGATCAAAGTCGCTTCGGCCCCATCAAGCAAAACTTGATCGCCGTAGCTCTTATGAGCATTTCGGATTTGAATCAAAACAGCCATCTGATGTCCGACAGCCAGCCTGATCGCGCTATCGTCCGGTTTGAGGGAACTGAGTGCTAACGCCCTGCGGCGAATGAATAATCGCGATGGTAGAAACACCGAGCGATTTGGTAAAGACGCTTGCAAGTCGTGGACGCTGAAATTGGTTTGCGATTACAATAGCATCGTCCGACCCACCGTCCATTTCACAGGCCCGCCGCGCGATCCGCTATGAACCGATTCGTCCTTTTTTTGCTTTCCACGTGCACCGCATCGCTGAGCCCGGCCGAAGAGATCGATTTCGATCGCGATGTCCGGCCGATCTTATCCGAAAACTGTTTTCATTGCCACGGGCCGGATGGTGCCGCACGCGAGGCGGAATTGCGGCTTGATACAAAGGAAGGAACGCTGGATGTTGTCGCGGCAAACAGAGTGGCCGACAGCGAACTGTTTTCGCGAATCACGTCCGACGACGTTGACGAGCAGATGCCGCCGAAGAAGACAGAGTTGAAATTGACGGCGAAAGAAGTCGAGACGATTCGTCAGTGGATCGAACAGGGCGCGAAGTGGACGAAGCATTGGGCGTTCGTGCCGCCGCAGCGGTACGAAGTGCCGGAAGTGACAAAGGCTGATTGGCCGCGCAACACGATCGATCATTTTGTGCTCACTCGTTTGGAAAAGGAAAACCTCTCGCCGTCGAACGTGGCGAGTTTCGAGACGTTGATTCGCCGGGTGACGCTCGACCTGACCGGCTTTCCGCCGACGCCGGCTGAAGTCGATGCGTTTCTGGCGGACAAGTCCGCGGGCGCTTATGAAAAGGTCGTCGATCGGTTGCTCAAGTCGTCGCACTATGGCGAGCGGATGGCGTGGGAGTGGCTCGACGCGGCGCGATACGCGGATACGGACGGCTTTCAAGGAGATCCGACGCGGACCATGTGGCCGTGGCGCGATTGGTTGATCAAGGCGCTGAACGACAACATGCCGTTCGATCAATTCACGATCGAAATGCTGGCCGGCGACTTGTTGCCCGGCGCGACGATCGACCAGATTATCGCGACCGGCTTCAATCGCAATCATATGCACAACGGCGAAGGCGGGCGCATCGCGGAAGAAACGCGAGTCGAAAATGTCTTTGATCGCGCCGAAACCACGTCGACGGTTTGGCTTGGACTAACGATGACGTGCGCCCGTTGCCACGATCACAAATACGATCCGATCGGGCAGCGCGAGTATTACCAACTGTTCGCGTTTTTCAACAATACGTCGGAAAGCGGATCCCGCGGCGGCGGGAAAGCTCCGCCGATCCTCCGATTCTTGCCGGCCGACAAACGCGATCAAATCAAACAGCTCGAGGACAAGATCGCCGAATTGAAAAAAATGATGAACAGCCCGCTGCCCGATGTCGACGAACGGCAGGCAGCGTGGGAATTGGAGACGGCCCAAAGGGTCGCCGAAGCCGCGAAGGCTACCGACAAGCTGGCGATCAGTCCCTGGTCGGTGCTCGGCACGTTGCCCGCCCCCGAAGGCAATGGCGGTAAGACCTTCGGCCACCAATACGGACCTGAAAAGGGCGTCCACCTCGCGCGAAAATACGCCGACGACAAGATCGCTTGGCGGACCGATGAGAAGTTCGTCGATGGCAAGGTGCACCCGTTGCCGGAAACGGTCGGCTCGGACGACGGCATCCAAGTGTGGCTCAACGGAAAAGAGATCCTGTCGAAGAACGTCGCACGCGGCGCGGCGGCGGATCAAGAGCGTGCGAAGCTCGCGCTGCAAGAAGGCAAGAACAAATTGTTGATGAAGATCACCAACACGGGTGGCATCGGGGGCTTCTATTTTAGAATCGTGTCCGAATCTGGCGACGGTTTGCCGGCTGACGTTTTGGCTATTTTCCAAGTCGAACGGGACAGACGAAACGACGCTCAAAAGAACCGCCTGCGCGATCACTATCGCGGCCAGTTCTCAGCCGAGTGGAAAAAGTTGAACGCCGAAGTTGGCAAGTTGAACGGACAGCGCGCGGAAATCGACAAATCGGCGGTGATGGTGATGGACGACCTGGCCAAGCCGCGCTCAACCAAAGTCCTGTTCCGCGGCATCTACAACAAGCCGACTGATTTGGAAGTGTCGAGCGGCACACCGTCGTTCCTCCCGCCTTTGCCCAGCGAGGGAAAACAAAATCGTCTGGCGCTGGCCAAATGGCTGGTCGATCCCGCGCACCCGCTGACCGCTCGCGTCACGGTCAATCGTTACTGGCAAGCGTTCTTCGGCACGGGACTCGTACGCACGACGGAAGATTTTGGCCGACAAGGTGAACGTCCGACGCATCCACAGTTGCTCGACTGGCTGGCGACGCAGTTCATTGACAGTGGTTGGGATGTCAAAGCGCTGCACAAGATGATCGTGATGAGTGCCACGTATCGGCAGTCTTCGAGAATTGCAAATTTCGGATTTCGGAATGCGGATTTGCAGGCAGACAATCCGAAATCTGAAATCGGCAATTCGTAATCAAATCAACGGCTGTCGCGTGCCTCGCGCTATCGTATGCCGTCGTGGATGTTGCGCGACCAGGCGCTCGCGGTTAGCGGTTTATTAGTCGACAAAGTGGGCGGCCCGTCGGTGAAGCC
>CAYFJO010000101.1:0-28009 GCA_964343305.1 uncultured Pirellulaceae bacterium
ACCGCCAAACAACTGGCGACCGCTATGTAAAAAGGGTTAACGGCGTTGGGTGGCATCCGTGTGAGTCACCGTCAAAATCAAATCCTCACCGATGAATGGATAGAATGAACCATCCGGATTAAGAACGACGTCGTTCCCCCATCCGCCCGCAATGTCCAGCCTGCTGTCCGCGGGATCAGTGCTTTCATGCGTCGAGATTTCGACCGCGGCAAGCCCGTTTGGAATACTCCCCTTTCCCAAGGACATGATGTGATCGACATTGAACGGCGGTGGCGGACCACCATTGCGAACGACCATTGTCATTGCCCATCCGCTGTTCCCGTGGATCCCGAATGACGTTCCCATGTCAAACAGACTCTGATATCCGTCCCCAGCATATCCGCCTTCTCCTGGATCAAATGCCCCATCAAAGGCAATCGATGGCAATCCCCCAATCCCCGACGAAACGTAGGTGCCGACCTGTGCGGCAGCCGCGCTTTGTACTGCGTGGTTATTGTTGCCCGAGACATCGTTCCATTGAACGACAGCCGCACCTTCGCTCGCACCGGAAATTGAGCTGCCGTCATAGTGAGTGACTAGGTCTCCAGCCAAGAGCATTCGTTGCTCAAGCACCTCGACGGACAAACGACGATTGGTGCGAAGATCAGCTTGACGAGTAGTGGATGAACGCATCCCCAAAAGCGATTTGATTCTTGAAAACATTGGTTCGTCTCCAAGTTAAGAACTGATGTGTCGAGAGACTAAGCAAGTAGTCCGACGGTGTGGTTGAGGTTTCTAATGTTCAGCACATCGCGTGCCGTTCGCATCGAATTGCACAACGGGAAACGTATCTGCCATCCCCTCGAATTCCCACTGACAAAGACTTCGTCTGCAACGTGAGACCTCACGCAGCTTTACGCGAGATCGGCCTTGCGTATCACTCAGACCACTCATAGGAATCCCGTTCGAACCATTCGGCGAAAGACATTTTGACGAATCAGAACTGAGCGTATTCGCTCGCGAAATTGGGCGCGCGCGTCGGTGTAATCTCTCTTATTGGAGAGTCTGCGATCGCTCAAGATCGTGGTTGCTTAATTGAACGATGGAACGCGCGGAGCCCCTCTCCACCATTTTCGAGTTGATGGATGGCCGAAATTCTATCGTCTGTGTGTCGCCGCAAAGCACAAGAGCAGCGCTGGCAGTACTACCAGGTCACCAACCAGCGCAGCAATGATTGCCACACTGGCAATCTGGCCGAACAAGCGAATCGGCGGCATTTGACTAACATCATCGCAGAGAAGCCGCCCACCAGAATCACACTTGTGACAACCATCACGATTCCAACTGTTCGTAGCGCGCGTCCAATCGATTCTCGAACATCGAAGCCGGAGAATTGTTCTTGACGAAATCTTGTCGAAATGAATTGCATCGTCGACTGCGATCCCTAGTGAATTCGACGGCCAGAGCTTCTCTCGTTGTTCCCGATCTGAGGATACGAAGAATCCGCTTGAACGTCCCGCCGACAATTCTGCCTGCCTCATTCAATCGACCTTTCCCGTCGGGGATTAGTAAGATCGCCTCGTCCGAACTGTGGTTGACGACTTCGACGAACTGTCGCTGGTCGACGATTGGCGCCGCATGGACCTGCCATGCAACCGCCAGTCCCATCGCCCAAGTTGCCACAGCAACGCGGGGAACTCGTTTTGTATACCTGTTCATGACTTACTCCTTAATCACCCGTTCGCGAACTTCAATTTCAACGGTCTTTATTCGACTTTCACGCACCAAGACGACGGCCCGTTAAGTGTTCAACGGAGTTCGGCCAACCTGTATCAAAAGATCAGCGGGGTGGCGGATCTCCTTACCAGCAAACGGGGACCGCTGGTGTCAGACCACTTTGTGCGTATGAGCACAAATCGTTCGACGAACCGGTGTGCGGCGAAGTCCGGTCTCGATCCAATGCGTTGAATTTATCGACAGCCCCCTCCGGCATGATTTTTGCACGATGGAAGGGGAATTCGACTATTGCGAGTTGCAGACGATGAGCGCGAACGAAGCCAATTCAACCCGTCGCGGCTTTCTCAGGGTGACCGGAGCGGCACTTGCAGCCGGAACGCTTGTCGGCGATGGTTGCTCTCCGAAGCCCGAGACGGAGAACGATGCCGAGGTCCACCTCGGCATGGTCATCGACTTGCAGAAGTGCACCGGCTGCAGGACTTGCGCGGTGGCCTGCAAATCCGAAAATCACACGCCTCCCGGGGTCAACTACCTGTTCGTCGTCGAAGACGAAATCGGCGAGTACCCGAATGTCCGCCGACAGTTCATTCCACGCCCCTGCATGCAGTGCCGTGAGCCGTCATGTACGACGGCCTGCCCAACCGGGGCAACCTACCAGCGCGATGATGGCGTTACGGTGATTGATTACGACAAGTGCATCGGCTGCCGTTACTGTGTGGCGGCGTGTCCCTACGGCTCACGAAGTTTCGACTTTGGGCACTCATATTATTCATCCGTCCTGGACGGTCAACCTGCCGGTGCCGACGCGTTCGCCGCGGTGGAACCAACGGCGTATGAAACCGCGCCATCACCTGAATACGGGGAAAACCGGCATCGCAATCCGGCCGCATCGCCCGTTGGGAATGTGCGCAAATGCCATTTTTGCCTGCACCGCGTCAAGCAAGGCATGTTGCCGGCCTGCGTCGCCGCTTGCCCTGGCCGCGCGATGTACTTCGGCAATCTGAATGATCCCGGCAGCGATGTATACCGGACCGGCGAAGGAGATCGCGCCAATTTTCCAAAATTCAGCGACCGTCATGTGATGCAACTAGGGCGTGAAACGGGTAACGATCCGTCGGTCTACTACCTTACGTGACGGTGGGAATGAGCAATGAAACGAATCGTGCCAGCATTGATTCTCATGGCTCTCACAATTCCCGGAGCCTTCGGACTTTGGTGGCGAGTCAGGGACGGTCTGATGGCGACCGAGTTGACGAACCATGTCGTGTGGGGCCTATGGGTCTCGATGTCCATTCTTTTTCTCGGCCTCTCGGCGAGCGGATTTGTGCTTTCGTCGCTCGCCTACAGTTTCGGATTCAACCAACTTGAGCGAGTCGGCAAGCTGGCCGTGTTGCAGGCGTTCGTCTGCCTGCTCATGGGCGTGGTTCTGATCTGGATTGATCTCGGCCATCCCCAGCGATTGTTCATGGTGTTGACCTCGCCGAACCACACGTCGCTGCTCAGTTGGGCGGCATACGTCTACCTCGTCTACTTCGCCGCTCTCGCTGCGGAACTCTGGATTCTGCGCTCGGTTACAGCGGTTGATGAGTTGGCGGAATCGCGAAAACGCCTGCTGAAGGGAATCGCGCTGGTCGGGATCCCCGTTGTGGTTGTGCTTTATTGGAGCACGGGCGCATTGTTCGCGGTGGTCAAAGATCGACCGGAATGGAACACCGGCACCACGCCGCTGGCCCTGCTGGCGACGGCTGCATTGTCAGGGACCGCGTTGTTGATGGTGCTGGCGACTTTGTTCGACCGCAAGGACGAGGGCCACAATCGGACCATGGGAACCATGGCAAAGTTGGCGGGAGGCCTTCTGGTGTTGCATCTGTTATTGCTCGCGTCGGAAGGGCTTGTCGTCTGGTACGCGCGTGCGGCCCACCAGGTTTCGTCTCTCCATCATCTCTGGTTTGGACCGTACGGTGTGGTGGGTTGGGTGTTGCACTTGTTGCTCGGCGCGCTGGTGCCGCTGGCAATCTTCGGAGTCGCTCGATTTCGCAACTATCCCACGCTGGTTGCCCTGGCCGCGGTTTTAGTAGTGCTCAGCACCGTCGGCTACGGGCTCAACACCGTGATACCGGCACAGATCGACTCGCCATTCCGGGAACTTTCCACGGCCGTTTACCACGTCCGTAATTCGGCGGAGTATTTTCCAAATGCCGTCGAGTTGTTATCGACACTAGCCGTGATTGTCGGTGGGTGTTGGTTGTTTTGGCTGGGCCACGCGTTGCTGAACCGACGACAGCACACCGCGACCCACGGAAGCTAGGAGACAACGACGATGAACGAGATTTGGGGACGCCGGCGATTCCTCGAAACGGCGGCATTTCTGGGCGGCACGAGCGCATTTGGCGTTGTAATGGGCGCGACCGGACGCTCAGCCGACGACCAACGCCTCGACGACGAGTACGAGTACACGCAAAACGATGCGGACAACGTCATTTACAGCGCGTGTCTTCAATGCCATACAGCCTGCCCGATCAAATGCAAACTATATCGCCCTGACGACAAGACGGCGGTAATCGTCAAGATCGACGGCAACCCCTATTGTCCGCAGGCCTTTTTTCCGAACATCCCTTACCAGACGCGGCCGATGGACAAGGTGGCGGTGCAGGAACTCTACCATCGCGTGCTGCCCGTTGCCCAAGTCGAGGGTCGCATCTGTGGTAAAGGTCAGGCGGGCATCCAGACGTTGTACGATCCCTATCGACTGCGCGTCGTGCTCAAGCGTGATGGTCCGCGCGGATCACGGCGCTGGAAAACCATCTCGCTGGAACAAGCCGTCGACGAAATTGTCGAGGGTTGTGACCTGTTTGGCGAGGGTCTTGTCCCCGGACTGCGTCAACTATATGCCATCCAGGACGCCGAGTTGTCGGCGACGCTCGCGGCCGACGCCCAAGCTGTCGCGCAAAAAAGGATGACGCTTAATGACTTCAAAACCAAACACGCCGACCATCTTGCCAAACTGATTGACCCCGACCATCCGGACCTGGGACCAAAGAACAACCGGTTCGTTTTTCTCGCAGGTCGCATCGAGCACGGTCGCAAAGAACTTATGAAGCGGTTTACCCACGATGCGTTTGGCTCAGTCAACGCATTCGAACATACGACGATCTGCGAGCAGTCACACCACATCGCTTTCGATCAATCAACGAAGCCGTACGTGGACGGCAGGTGGGGCAAGGGCCATACCCACATGAAGCCCGATTTCGAGCACGCGGAATTCGTGATCTTCTTTGGCACGGGTGCTTTCGAGTCGAACTTCGGCCCACCGTTGCTCACCGGACTTGTTGCCAACAGCAGTGTCGCGCGCAAGTTCAAGTATGCCGTTGTCGATCCACGCTGTTCCAAAACCGCAGGCAAGTCCTGGAGATGGGTGCCAATTAGACCTGGGGGCGACATGGCGTTGGCAATGGGCATGATGCGATGGATCATCGAAAACGAGCGGTTCGATCGCCGCTTCCTCGAAAACACCAACCAACCTGCCGCGGATGCAGCGGATGAATCATCTTTTACCAGGCTCAGTCGCTAATCCTGCTCAATCTGTTGGTTGGCAACAACGGCTGGAAAGGAGGCTGGAGCGTTGGCGGGGGACACTACCACGAGTTTGGCGGCAAGGACGCCAGCCCTTACGACTTTGCCAGTCTGCACCCCAGGAAGGTCACCTCTTTCGGAACGCCTGTCAATCGAGAGCAATCCCGGTTCGACGACTCTACACTGTTCGACGGAAAATTCGACGCCAAGCGACCTTGGTACCCCTTTGCACCCAACGTGTACCAGGAAGTTGTTCCTTCGGCAGGTGAAGGCTATCCATACAACATCGGTTGCCTGTTCTTGCATAAGGGCACGCCCGTGATGGCCTGCCCGACGGGTCACAAGCAAATCGACATCCTGCGTGACCCACAGAGAATTCCACTGTTTGTGGCATGCGACATCGTCATCGGCGAGTCGTCGATGTATGCCGACTACATTATTCCCGACCTGGCCGTCTGGGAACGGTGGGGCACGCCACACATCACGCCAGCGATGCTCTCAACTGTTAGCAAGATTCGCCAACCGGTCGCTGCCCCGGTGACCGAGACTGCCATCGTTGATGGTGAGGCAATGCCGATTTCCCTGGAAGCGTTTCTGATCGCCATCGCCAAGCGACTCGGTCTATCGGGTTTCGGGAAGGACGCCTTTCGTCCCGGACTCCCCTTTGACCGTCCCGAAGATTTCTACTTGAAGGCCGTCACGAACATTGCCACGGGCGATAGATTGGCCGCCGACGGAAGACCGATCCAAGCGGCGCCCGAAGCCGACGACGAGGAAATAGAACTGTTCCGCAAAGCCCGCCGGCATCTACCGCCCGAAGTGTTTGACGAGGAAAAATGGAAACGAGCCACCGGCGATCCGGACAAGTTCTGGCGCCGCGTTGTCGCCACACTGAACCGTGGAGGCAATTTTGAGAATTGGGAAAACCGCTACACGGGTGAGAAGCAAACCCATCCGTATAGCGGCAACTTCAACATCTACATCGAGCCCGTGGCGACGGCCCGAAACAGCACAACCGGCGAATTCTTTGATGGCTTGCCACGACTCGAACCAGTACGAAATGCCGGAGGCCAGGCAATTGATGATGCGGACTATCCATTGACGCTGATCACCTACAAGGACATCCTCGGAGGCCAATCGCGCACGATGGCGGCGAACCCTTGGCTGGTCGAACAAGTCGGACACGACAGCGGCAACCACGTGCTGATGAGTCGCCGCGACGCGCAGAAACTTGGCCTGCGTTCAGGGCAGCGCGTTCGCGTCTCGTCTGCCACCTTGCCCGAGGGGCGGTTTGCTATCAACCCGGACGAATACCGCGAAGTCGTCGGCACGTTGGAAATCCGCGAGGGGTTGCGACCAGGCGTCGTCGCAATTAGTTGGCACTGTGGCCACTGGGCATACGGTTCCGACGACGTCCTGATCAACGGCCAGCAAATCGCCGGTGACCCGCAACGTTCGCGGGGCATTCTGCCCAACCCAGTTTTTCGCGAAGACACCTCGATCGGTAAAGTTTGCCTCTCGGACCCCATCGGCGGCAGCGCTTCGTTCCAGACGCAGGTGAAGATTGAAAAGATATAACGGGGTTTGAACGGTCAACTTACGTCTGCCGCTTCATCTTGATTGTCAGATCGAAAAGCACATCCTTCTCTTTTTCATGAACGACGTGAATTTGAATGGCATCATTGCCCACAAGTCGCCACGTTGCGATGGCTGTAACTCCCTGCGAGTCGTCTGCCGTTTTCCAACTCCAAACGAACGAGCGTATCTCTTGATTCCAGTGTCCACTGGCTTCGTTGGTGTTTTCGCCGCCTTCTGTCTCCCAAGCTTCGGCTGCTTTGTTGCCTCCACACCCCTAGGATAGCTACCCGGACGGGACGACCTTCACCGGGGCAGGACTCGCACCTGCTGGAACAAATCACCTTTCACGGCGTACCTGGACCACTACACCTTTGCAGACTCCCTCATTGTACCCACTCGCTAGAAGACAACCCAGCGCGATGTTGGGTGCTTACTGAGGCAATAGCCACAGCCGCAGGGTCTGGTCTTGGCTGGCGGAGAGGATCTTTTGGCCGTCGGGGCTGAAGCGGACGCTCCAAACAGCGTCGGTGTGACCTTCCAAGTGGTACACTTCCCGGCCGGTCGCGACGTGCCACACCCGCACGGTGCGGTCGCGGCTGCCAGAGACCGCTAGTTTGCCGTGAGGACCCAGCGCGACACACTGCACCGCGCCGGAGTGGCCGACGAGTGTGCGGAGACTCTCCTCCTTTTGCAGATCCCACACACGCACCGTCGCGTCGTAACTGCCGCTAATCGCTTGGTCCGTCTGTTCGCAATAGTCGATGCTCATCACCCGGTCGGTGTGTCCCGCGAAGGTGCGAACCTGAACGCGTTCTTTGAGATCCCACAGGCGCAAGCTGCCGCCCACGTCCGCCGAGAGCACGGTCGTGCCGTCTGGCAGAAACAGCGCGCTGGTTATCGCTCCGCCTGGCGAAGAAAGCTGGGCGATTTGGTCTCCACTGGCAATATCCCACAATCGCAACATTCCTTGCCAATCACCCGAGAGAGCCTGTTTTCCGTCCGGCGCGAAAGCCACGGTCGTGACGGGAACGATGGAGTTTTCGCTGCCGAAGCGGCGAAGTTCCCGGCCCGTCCGCACGTCCCACAGCCGCAACGAATGATCCCAACTGCCCGAAATCGCGCGAGTCCCGCCGCGATTCAGCGCTACTGCGATGACCCAATCGCCATGCCCTTCCAAGGCGCGAACTTCGCGCTGGCCTTCGATGTCCCACACGCGTAGCGTCCTGTCGCGGCCCGCCGATATTGCGCGGCGGCCATCGGTTGAAAAGGCCACGGTTTGCACACTGTCGGTATGACCCACAAAGATGTGGGACTGGCGGATGACTTGCAGCTTTTCAGGCAACTTCGGCTCGGGGATGTCCGGTTTCGTGGGAACGACGGGCGGTGCGATCTTCGGCTTGGGGTCTGACGTGTCGGCCGTCTGCTTGGGTTCTGGCTCAGCCGGAGGGCCAACGTTGGGCAACGGGCTCAATGGCTCTTTCTTTTTCTCGGCCTCGGCTTCGGCTTCGACTGGTGGCTCGACGTTCGCGCCGGGCTTGTCCTCGGGCGATGGATCAACCGGTTGCGCCGCAGTTCGGTCGGCTGCCTCGGACGTGGGTGCCGCCGGCTGGGCATCTGTGCGGGCGACTGTTTGGCTGGGCTTTGGCTTTTCAGGCGGAGTGGTTCCCGAAAAAGCGAACATCAGAACCAGCACAAGCAGGATAGCCGCGATGCCGCCGCCGATTGTCGCCAGTATTTTCCAGGAAGCAGCGGCGACGTGTGTCCGTCGGGAATGTTCGTCATCGTCCTTGGGAGTTTCCAAGGCCGGGATATCATCTGTTTTCTTCTTGACCGGTGGCTTTTCTGGTGGAATTGTTTTTGGCTGGGTCGCAGCAGCGAGCTGTGCTCTGAGTTGCTCGTCGTACACACCCTTTTTCTCTGGAATGAGAAGGCAATTCTTGTCCGTCGCTATCTCGTTGAGAATCTTCTGCGATAGGTCGCCGAAGTTTCCCAATTGATGCGTGCGCAGGTGGGCCATCCGCTGATCGGCCGCTTCTTGAATCACGTCGGGATCGGACTCAAACGGAGTCACCCCCAGTAGGCGATAGTAGTTCGCTGGTTGCTCGCTGGGTGGAATCGCCAACCAGCGATGATACGGATCAAATGCTTCGGCCTGTTCGGACATAGCCAAGAAAACTCGTTTCGTGATTGTTTTACACAACTACGGTGCGCGCGATGCAGCTTTGATTGTTGTTCTATTCTCGGTTCTTGTTTTCCGACTGTGCGAGCAGCGTGCGGGCTTGTTGAGCGATGATTGAAAACGGGGAAACGAGCGCTAGCGCTTTTTCCGCATGCTCGCGTTTTTTTTGGGCAACGGAGGAAGCCCGGGCGAACCGCAGATGCGCGGCAGCGCGCTGGTCCGCTTCCGCTGTTGTGAGCTGGGTCAAACGTTGCTGTGCCAACATGGCTGCTTCCGAATTGGGATACTGCGAGATTACCTGTTTGAGCGTCTCTTCAGCCTGCTCCCAGCGGTCGCGGCAGGCGTTCGCCTTCTTCACTCAAGTGGCCGGCGAGTTGTTTGGCGAGCACGGCGGGCTCTGCGAAACAGTCGATCTCGGCATAGCGGCCGATGGCCTCGCTGGCCTGGGCCTGGTCTCCGTCGAAATAGGCCCGTTGCGCCGCGCCGACCGCTTCGCGCAGTCGCTTCATTTGCGCCAGCGGGAGAATCCGCCCGGACTGTTTGAGTTGTTGTCCCAGAAAGACTGTGAGATCTGGGGGAACGCCGGAGTGGGTGTATAGCTGCTTCCCATCGGCGCGAATCACGTACACGACCGGTAACTTTCCCAGATAGGGAAATCGCTTGACCCACTGCTCGCCTTCGGGACTATCCGCGGGGATTCGGAGAGGCACAAACTGTGCCGCTTCGCGTTGTTTCGACAGCCACGTGACGAGCTGTTTTTCCAACGCGGCGCTCTGCAGTCAGCCCCCGGCGCCGCAGACCGCGAGCACTGGTCGTCCCGTTTGGGACGCGACGGCAAGGGCTCTGTCCGAGCCGCTGGGTTCGGCCGCGTGAATGCTTGACGTGTTCGCGGCCAAGAAGGATTCCGCAGTCAAAATCGCCAAGCACCCGCATACCAACAATCCGAATCGCATCGCGGTAGCCTCGCAAGATGATGTTCGGAACTTCGGTCTACCAACCATTTTCAGTGGTCTCCATTGGATTAGCCGTGAGTCCATTTGGCCTGCAACATTTCGTGCGAATTGTCACTGCGCGAGAACGATTTCGGCAGGCCAAAGGTCTCGACTCATTAATGTTCGCTCTGCAGTTTGACGTAAATCTGGTCGGCTTGGCTGAATTGATCGATTGGCACCTCGATGACCGGCCCGTTCTTTCGCTTCAGCCGGATCGTCTCCTGTTGCCAACCCAGCAGCATCGCTTCGACTTCGAAGTTGCCCGTGGCGTCATTCCAGTTGCGGTAGTTTTGCGGTTTGAGCCGCGCGACTGGCTCGCCTGTCAACTTAGCAATACGCTCAGCGGACAACTCGGCGGCGCGAGTGTGGGGGAAAGCATCGATCACCTTCTGATAGGCTGAGATCGACCGCTTCGTCTGCTTGGCTGCCTCTTCTTGCTGGGCCGTGTCGAGCAAATCAGCTTGAGCGAAGCCGATCGAGTCTTCACCTTGCTCGGCGATGATCTCCTCGACAGCCTCGGCGATCTCGGGCAACTGACCGTATCCACGCCGTACGCGCACCACCGCCAACGATCCCTCTAGCGGCTTGTCGGACCCGAACTGCTCCTCGGCTTCGGCGAGTTGCTCTTGCGCTTCTTCGTGGAGCTGAACCACCAACGCGTCAAATTCTTTCTCGACCTTCGACTTGCCCATCGCGGCTTTGGCGGCCGCAACGATAGCGGCCGCACCGTCTTTGTTCGCCGGTTGGACCTCTTGCGGCTTGTCTGCCAAAAACGGTAGCAACAGGGTTATTGCGTCGGCCGTCTGGTTGCGGGTCAAAAGACGTTTGGCATTGCGCAGCGCGATCGACATGTTCTTCTCACGCATGAACTCTTCATACGTCAATTTAAATCCCCCCGTCTGCTGAATTCCAAAAAGCAGCAGCTTCTGGAGATCCTCGCCAGAAGGAGCCCCGTGCTTGCTAACGAGTTGTTGTCCCTGCGCACTGACAAGAAAGAACTTCGGGCAAACGCTTCCAGGTGCGGGCTTGTACTGGGACTTCCAGACCTTGTACTGCGGATCGTCAATTTTCAATTCGAAAGCCACGAACTGTGGCACTAGCGGCTTCACCTGAGGATCGGCGGTCAACCGCTTTAGGAGCGACTTTCACGTGCCGCAACCGCCGCTGGCTACCATCATCATGGGAAGGCCTGTCTGCTTCGAACGCGAAATTGCCTCTTGAAGCAAACCTTGACCCATAGTCCGTGTGGCTGAAAGAAACACAGCACTGCATGCCAGGCCGACCACCAACGTAGTCACAGATGTTTGTTTCATTTCGTGCCTCCTTTTCCAATGCTCGAGGGAAGCGATATGGCTGCAAGAAGTATACCATAACCGCGAGCCTTTTCCGGTGGCGTTAGCTATTGAAAAAAATGTTAGACCAAAAGGATGGAAGATGGAAAACCTGCCCTAACCACATTGATGTAACGCACAATTTCGCACAAAGTCACTGTGCGAAATTGTCACACGCTTCATAGTTCGAATTTTTGGACGTGGCCAACACGGTCACGGTACGGATACGCCACCAGTCGCCTTACAATTCACAATTTCGTGCGCCATGCAAAGAACTCCTCGGGAAGATTATTCATGCTGACGGGATAGCCCAGCTTACTCCACGCTCAGCAAGACTCTATCTCGTCCCCCTCGTCTGGGCGACTAATGAATTCTGAACCTGCATCGGACGGAAGACAATGCGCGGCGTCATGACCCAATAATCGCATGGCGCGCGCAGGAAAGATCGGTCGAACATCACGCCACACTCGGCGAACAGCGACCGCACGAGCATATTGGCGTAACAGCATCCGCGGCGATGGAGCGGCTAACGGCCTTGTCGACGGGACTGCTCAAAGCTCGATGTCGCGTCTTGACTCTGATACAATCAGGGTTGTTCAAGATCGATCGGTCTGGCTGTACTGGAGTCGTTGTGATTCTTTGAAGACCTCCTTACCAATGTAGTCGGGA
The DNA here is from genome assembly GCA_964343305.1 of uncultured Pirellulaceae bacterium. Lineage (GTDB taxonomy): Bacteria > Planctomycetota > Planctomycetia > Pirellulales > Pirellulaceae > CAYFJO01. Next base: position 12,039 of record CAYFJO010000101.1, read on the forward strand.
GCAAGGCAAAAAATGGGCCAGACGTTTCGCAGGAGGACGCGAGTTCTCATCATTTTTACAGCGATTGTGATTCAATGCATCGTTGTATCGCCAAGCGTCGCGCGACGATGGACGGACGGCACTGGCGAATTCTCTGTTGAAGCGGATTTAGTCAAAATCGACGGCGGAAACGTCGTCCTTAGAAAACAAGACGGCACAACAATAACCGTGCCCTTGGCACGGTTAAGCACTAAGGATCGTGAGTTTGTTCGGGATGTTTCCAATCGGGCGCCGGCCCAATCCAATTCGACGGGGACGAAACGTGCGGTAGGGCTCTACAAGAACCGGCAGTACAATGATGCGATTAAGTTGCTTCTGGAAGCCGTGCGAGGCAAGCCGGACGACCAGGCTGCTCAGCAAAATTTGCTGATCGGCGATTGCTACTACCAGACCCAGCGCTACGGCGACGCGCGGCCCTACTTTGAAAAAGCGGTACGGCACCTGGGTGACGGCGCGAACAAATTGATCGCCGAGCAACGGCTGGTCGCGGTGGCGTTTCGACTGAAGGACTTTGAAGGAGCGAACGACCGCATCGATGCATTCCTGTCGAAGTATCCAAACGATGGCCGAGCCGGTCCGTTACTGAATTACAAGATGTTGATTCTGGCGGCCAGGGGGCAGGAGTCTCGACCGCAGTTGCAGCAGTTGCACAAACGCATTCAGGACAATATGCGGGAATACGGCTACACCGCCGCGATTGAAGCCGACCGGATTTTGTGCGAATTCTATCGCAACACCGGCCAGTCCGACGAAGCGCGGAAACTCAACGCGCGGATCGTTTACAACTTTCGTATTGTGATCGCCGAGCGACAGTCGAACAAACAGCCGATTCCTGCGGCCTTCGAACAGGCGCACGACAGCGCCGCCCTGCAACTGGGTATTATCAATCTGGACGAAAAGAAAACTGGCGAAGCGATCAAGTGGCTGGAAAACGTCCGCTACGATCAGGGCATGAAACAAAAGGCCCGGCTGTTGCTGGCTAAGTTGGCCTATGAACGGCGGGATTTCCAGCATGCGATTTCGTATCTGACGTTGCGCAACTTTCTGGATACGGTTCCGGAGGGACGCACCAAGTCGGACATGTATCTGGTGCTGGGTCTTGCGGAAAGCAGCAAGGAAAAGCCAAACGTTGGAAACGCCGAAAAATATCTCCGGCAGGTCGGACCCGAATCGAAGGGCTTCGCTCAAGCGCAAGCGGCCCTCGGCGCCACCTACCACCGCAAGGGTTTGCTGCAGGAAGCGGCCGACGCCTATACCGAAGCGTTGAAGTCACCCGACCATGCGGCCGACTCACTATTCTCACTCGGGGAAATCTGCCTGACGCAGGCCGAACAGGCGACTGAAGCAGAACGTCGGGATGCGTTGTACCGCAAGTCGTCGGACATGTTCAACCAACTCTATGCTAAGTACCCGCTGTCGCCAGCGACCAAACGAGCGGCCGGGCACATCGCGACGCTCAAGAGCAAGGGCGTCGATGTCAGCTTTGCATTGGGTCAGGACGAAAAACTCCAGACGTGGCAAAAGACCGTATCGCGAAAGCCGGGCAGCGAACAAGCCGTGCGGGCGTTGTTGAGTTTGATGCGGACGTATTCGAAAGCCGTGGTTGACAAACAAACCGGGCGCATCGTGCAGCCGCCCGATTACATCGCCTGCGCCAAATTCAGCGACCAATTGCTGGACGAAAAGGTCTACACGGGTGACGGCTTTACTGCGAAAAGCTGGCAAGCGATCCGCGCTGAAGCCAACTACTTGCGCGGCCAGTGCGAGATTGCCAGCGTTAAATCACACGGCCAGTCGAAACCGGGACAGACGCAGGCGCGGGTGCTTGAAAACGCAAGTGCAGAACGCGCCATTGAACTGTTCCGGGCGGCGCAGTCGCTGGTCGATCCCAAATCGTTGGATCTGTTGAAGGGCATCGAATTGGGATTGGTCGAGGCGATGTTCAAGTCGTCGAAACGGGAAACGCAGCAAGCGGCGGAAAAACGGTTTGCCGATCTCGAAGCCGATTACGGGAACGACGACCGATTTCAACAGTTGGCGTTAGAACTGGCGGAATGGTATCGCCAGCAAGGCCGGTTCGCCGCGGCCGCGCGGCAGTACGCGGGTGTCGCCGACCGGGCTCAGGACCTGGAAGAAGACCGACTGCTCGATCTGCTCTACACAGCCGGATTGCTTTTCAGCAAAGCCGCCTATGAAGCGTTGCAGGATCCCACGGCCAACACGTATGCCTTGCACATCTATCCCCAGGAAGTCATCACGCTGGGCGGATTGCTGCAGACTTATCCACCGTTGCAGCAGACGGTCGACGTCAAGTTGCCGGGCGGTGGCCGCGCGGTTTCAGGCCGAGGCGCACTGCTGGCGGTTTCAAAAGCGTCACAAATCCCGTTCGTCTGGCGGCCAGAGCGCAAGATCAAGACCGCATTCGATCGCTACCTCGATGGCAAACGGCTCGACCTGCCACCAGGCAAGTACATCGTCCGTGAGGCCCTGGAACAGATTATCGACCCAAAACGGCACCGGATGGAATTGGACATCGGCTTGAGCACTGGCAAGCCGACTATCGAACCAGAACCCGGCAAGCTCGACGACCCCGACCAGCACCCGATCGAAATCTACGACGTCTCTCTGGCCCATTTGCGGCTGAAGGCGATCAACCGCAAGTTCGGTTCGTACGCGGGAGTGTACGGCGAAGGTTTCAGCGTGACCCTGTTTCGTATTCTCAAGCAGATCGAGGAATTGACCGGATCCCGTATCCTGTGGGCCGACGGAATTGACCGTCAGGAAGTTCTGGCGACCGAATACCAGAGTTTTCCCGACGTGAAGAGTTCAAAACAGGAAATCACCTGCGGCGCGGCTCTGACCAGCGTGCTGCAACCGCTCGATCTGCATTATCGCATCGTTCGCCGCAAGGTCGCGGATGATTTGTATGAAGCGGCGTTCGAGCAATTCAACAAGATTCGCCAGATCAACCCAAAGCACGAAATCGGCGAACGGTCGCTGTTCGCGTTGGCGATCAATTTCTCGCAGCAACGCGATTATCGCAAGATGAAGATCGTGTTGCGCGAGTACTTGAAAGTGTTCGACAGTCCCAGCTTCGAACATTATCGCTCCGCCTGCTTCTGGGTCGGGTGGGCGTTCGAAAACGAAAAGAACTACCGCGACGCCGTGCATTTCTACAGCCGCGCGGCCGAAGAACGGTTGGTGGTCTACAAACTGGCCGACGATCAGCCGACGCCGTCAGAGGACGAATTGAACAGGCAGTTGTCGTACGACGCGCAATTCGCGCTGGCCGAACGGATCAGTGGAGAATTTACGGACGCCTCGCTCACCGATTTTGTCGATTACCTGCAGGTCAACACGCGCGTGGACATTCAGTTTGACCCGTCCGCGCAAGCGATTGAAACGACCTTGAACAAAACTGCGTTCAAAGGAGTTCCGGCGTGGGACGTGCTGTTCGAAGGCTTGCGTCAGACCGGTTGCGGCCTGCGAGTGGAAAACTCGGAACCGCAGATCGCCGAGCGAGCGTATTACCGCATGGCGGCGTCTTATCAGAAAGACAACCTGATGCAGCAGGCACTGGAAAACTGTCGCACGCTGCTCAGCCGCTATCCCGATACGGATCGCCGGTCCGATGCCTTTCGCCTGATGATCGACATCTACAAAGGTCTGAAGGATTACGGCAAGGTCTTAGCGATGCTGCACGAATACAAGGCCACGGCTGGCAGCGAAATTGAAGAGTATCAACTCGATTTCGAAATCGGACGCATTTATTTTGACATGGCCGATTACGACAAGGCGGCCGAATCGTTCCGTCAAGCGCTCGCGGCGGCCAAGGTGTTGGACGATCGCGTCGCCATCCGCGATGGTTACGCCAAAGCCTTGTTCCGGGCTGGCGATCTGCAAAACGCGCTAGCGCAATTCGAAACACTGGCGAAGAAGGAAACCGATCCGCTGCGAATCTTCGTCGCCCAGCAGATGTCGTTCCTGATTAAGTTCTCGCTGGATCAGGTATTGGAGCGGGAATACCCAGAAGACCACCTGCGGTTTATCCAGACGTACGAACGGTTGCCGGAAGCCGACCGCAAGAAGCTATCCCGATCACAGTTCGCCAGGGCGACGTGGATTTATTACGTGCTGGCCCAGATCGACATCAAGAAGAACCGGACGGACGCAGCCAAGGTGAAATTGAACGCGGTGACCAGTTCGCCGGACGAATTCCTGGCCGCGGCCGCCGCATATGAGTTGGGTATGCAGTTCATGAAGCAGAAGGACTTCAAGTCGGCGCGGGAAGTCTTCGAGCATTTGCTATTCGCCATGAACTCGGCTGAATCTGCCGTCCGCGCCACCTACGCGTTAGGGATTTGTCTGGAAAAACTCGACAAGCCGAAACAAGCGTTGTCGCGGTACAAGCAGTTGGTCGACCGGTACCCGGTTTCGCCGTACGCGGAACAAGCGAAGCAGAACGCATTGTATCGAGAGAGTGTAGCTAGGGCGGAGTCCAAAGAGGCGGAATCCACGCAGTCAAGACAGTCGAACGAACGGAACAAACCATAGTTTGGGATTGTCTATCATGAAAACCATCTGTCTGCTGCTGGTGCTGTTGGCTTCGATGGGAATCACGGCGACAACCACGTACGCCGCTGACACGCCGGAACAGTTACTCAAAGACGCTCAACAATTGCAGCGGAACGGCAACCTGCTGCGCGCCGTCGAATCGTTCAAGCAGTTTTTGCAGAAGTACCCCGATCACACGCAGGCCATTGAAGCGCACTATCAACTAGGTAAGTCGTACGACGGTCTGGGCCAGATTGAAGAATCGATTGCTGCACTGAAAAACGTCGCGACTTCCAAGAATCGCAAGTACCGCAATCGCACTCAGGCCCTCCATCTGCTGGGTAATCAACACGGTTCGCTGAAGCAATACAAGGAAGCGCTCAGGGTCTTCGAAGCACTGCTGGGCGAAGGAGCGGGCCTGTACGAGGACGAAGTCTTGAACCTGGCTGCCGGCTACTACGCCATCCTGGGCCAGGTGGACGAAGCGGCCGCCAAGTTCAACATTCTGAAACGGAAGAAAGAATCGCCCCTCGCTGAGGAAGCCGCGTACAAACTGTGTGTGTTGTGGATCAAGAACGAGAGACAGGAACCGATCATCGAATCGATTCAGGATCTCGCAAACGCGTTTCCGCGACACAGACGGCTTCCCGAATTGCTGCTGCGCGCCGCTGATTTCTTCCGAGAGAAGCGGCAATTCAAAAAGAGTGTCGCCTTGTGTGACCAGTTGAAGACGCGCTACCCAAAGAACGTCGAATCGCAGGCTGGTCAATACCTAGTCGGGATGTGCCTGCGCGATCAGGAGAAGTTTGCCGAAGCGATCGCGATGCTGGATGAGGTCGGCAAAGACAAACGATTCAAACGCGACGGCCTGGCGGCTGAAGCGCTATTCCAGGCAGCCGACATCTATATGCACAACCTGTCTGATCCTGCTCAGGCCATGCAGCGGTATGAAGACGCTGCCACACTGGCGCGCGAATCTAACAGCCTCCGAACGCCGAAGATCCTGGAACAATGCTACTTCCGCCTGGCCGAGCATCACTACCTGCAGAAGGACTGGCCGGTCGCGCTGGAGTATTACCTACTGCTGCGGGAAACCGGCACCAAACTGAACGTGCTGGGCCGCATTCTGACCTGCCAGAGGGAATTGGATGCGTCGGCATCAACAGAAAGTCTGACCGAAGGCGACCTGGATCAGGTCCGACAGAAAATCACCGAGAATCCGGGCACGGCGATCGCTGCCGAGGCCGAAGTCTTTCTGCTCGACCGCAAACTCGCGCCAGTTTTGAAATCGACAAAAGTCTCGCAGGCGTTGGCCGACGAATACCGGAAACTCTTGAAAAAGTATTCGAAGCAGGTCCTGGCCACCGACAATCTGGAATCGTACATCCACGCGCAAATCGGCAATGCCCTGTTTTACGCTCAGACGACTGGTGAACTCAAACAGGCAATTGCCTCGTTTGAACAGGCGCTGGCTGTCAACCCGTCCGACGACAACCCATACAAACGCAACGTGTTGGAACATCTGGCGTTGGCGGCCGAACGCGCCGGCGACAAGCCGCGGGCGGTTCGTGCTTATGACGAACTGTTTCGCATGTCGAAACAGCAATTGGCCGAGAACAAGGATGATGAACAACTGCAACAGCAAACGCTCGACTACCTGAAGAGCCTGGTGACGCGGGCCGACACCAGTGACCTGATCGAGCAATCGCTGCAAATGTGCCGCGACACGATCCAGCAGCACGGGCAATTGTCCGACCTGTCTCGCGGGGCCCGTTTCTACATGGGCGAACTGCATTATCTGAAGAAAGACTATTCCGCCGCCGCGCGAGAATTCGGCAACTTCATTCGGGTTTATGGCCCCGAACAGGATTCACTGGGCGACGTTCACAACGGCCCGTGGAATCCGAAGCCAGTCGACGAGAAAGTCGCACAGATTTACGAAGCGGCGATCCGCATCGCGCATAGCTGGTACGTGCAGGGCCACGACCAGAACACGATCAAAGCACACCGCTGGATCGCCAAGAACATGCCTCACAACAACCAACACATGGCGGAAGTGCAGTATTGGCTGGCAATGGAACTGGGAAAAGGCAAACAGGGCGAAACTCGCACGGCCAGAAGCGAACAGGCCGAGGCGTTGTGGAAGAACGTTGTCAACACGTCGTTCAATTTCCAAGACCCCAAATTCGCGTCGTCGTATCACTTCTGGGTGAAACCAAAGGATGCGCGGTTCCAGCCGATGCAGAAGTACGTCAAAACGGCCTGCTTGCGTGCAGGAGAATTGTTCACCGACTTGAAAGAACACGAATTGGCGGCAGGCTGCTTCGCGCAGTACATCAAGCTGTATCCGCGGCAAGTGAAGCAGAGTTCGAATCCAGCCGACGTCAAGGCCGACGAAATGTACGACATCGCTCATTATTCGTTGGGCCGGCAGTATGCGGTGCTGGGTTACACCGACAAGTTGATCGATCACTACAAGGCATACAATTCGGGCCTGCGCGACAGCCGGTTTCGTGTCTCGGCGCTGCGGCTGATGGGCTATCACGCCGGCCAGGCGCAGCGGTACGATGCGGCCGTCGATGCCTATGCAACTTTGCTGGACGAATACGGGCCGAACCATTACGACGACAAAGGCAACGTGATCCCGGTGCCAACGCAGCAACGATTGCGGCGCGGCAACACCAAGTGGAACGGCATCCGCCTGCCACCGCCAGAAAGCTACGACGACGGGCAAATCCGCTATGCCCTGGGCTTTTTGTATTGGCGGCAGAATGACTGGCAGAACTGTACGGTCGCGCTAAAGCCGTTTGTTGACGACGAATCACTAAAGAAGAAAAAGAGCCGCCCGCAAGCGCTGTTCATGCTGGGGCAGAGCCATTTTCGGTTGTACGACTACACGAACGGTTCGCAGGCGCTGCAGATTCTGTTGCGCGATCATCCTCGATTCGAAGCGATTCAGGAAGCCTACGTCTTGACCGCTCGCGGACTCGCGGAAACTGAGGCTTGGTCGCAACTGGATTTGCAGTACCGCCGGTTCATCGCCGAATGGCCCACGTCCGATCGAAGACCTCACATGGATTTGTACGCGGCCTTGTCGTTGCTGGGCCAGGGACAACGCCCCAAGGGCCTGGCCAATCTGAAGAGTCTGGCAGATGGCGAGACGTACGAAGATGTCAAGGCCGACGCCTGCTATCACCTGGCGCTCGACTATCAAACCGGCGAGGCCGCGAACAACGAAGCGGCTCGGCAGTATTTTGTCAAGAGCGTCCAGACCTACGCGCGTCCCCGGGCGTGTTTGGAAGGAGCGAAATGTTGCATCGCACTCCAGGATTGGAACCAGGCCCACACGATGCTCGACAAACTGATCCGATATTTTCCCGACGGTGATCCCCGCTTGATCGAGGAAGGCAAGAAGCTGTTGCCGCAGGTGTCGAAAGAAATTGCCAAGGCAAATGAAAGGAAGTGATGGGATGTTGTTTGACCGCACACAACACCGCACCCAAATGACTATAACGATCACTTCAAGACAACCCATCTTTGGAACGATGAACATGAAATTGATTCTCACACTTTGGCTGATGGCTCTGAGCCTGATGGCCGCCTTGCCAGCTACCAGCATCGCTCAGGAGACCGACATGTTGGATCTGGATTCGCTGCTCACCGAGGACGAACCGGCTACGGAAGCACCGATGGACGAGGAGATCGAACCGGGCGACAACAAGGAATTCAAAGTCACCACCGACGACGACATCACGTCGCTTGAAGTCGGCGACATCTATAAGAGCGCGGGTTCGCTGTTCAAGGTTCTGAAGATCAGGTCGAAGGGTTCCGAAGGCGGTTCGTTCACCGTACAGCGCATTGGTGGCAAAACCGATCCCAGCCAATCTTGGAACCGCACCAGTGGACTCGGCCCGTTGCAGATTGTCAGCCGCCAAACGCTGTGGGACATCTATCTAGCGAGCGGCACAATCATGCACGCTATCGCACTCTGCCTGTTGGGGGTTATCGTGATCGCCTTCAACAGCGCCTGGGTTTATCGCCACGGTCGGCAGGCGTCGCACACGTTTGTCGAACCGGCTCGCAGTTCGTTGGAAAAGGAAGACATCAAAGGCTTCCATAACCTGGCGATGCAGGAAAAAGGCCTGTTTGGGCACATTTGCCGGGCGATGTCGGTGCGGTTCGATACATCGACGCTGGACGACATCAAGCTGCGTTGCGAAGTCGAAGCAAATCGGCAGACACGCGCGTTGCGGGCTCCGCTGAAAGCTCTCAGCCTGATCGCCACGGTTGCTCCGTTGCTGGGATTGCTGGGTACCGTCATCGGCATGGTGGTTTGCTTCGAAAGCGTGGCATATGAAGCCGCCAGCGCGGCCAAATCGCAAACGCTGGCCACCGGAATTCGCACAGCGTTGTTCACAACCGCGGGCGGCCTGAGCGTCGCGATTCCCGCGTTGCTGGTGTTGTACGTTTCGAATCTGCGACTGAACTCGGTCATCTCGCGTTGCGAATCGCTGACCGAACAATTCATCCACCAAATCGCCCAGATCAAGCGCCGCAACGGGCCAGCGTCCGCCACTTCAAACGACACTTCGGTGAACGAACCAGAAATGGCCGGCGATACCGCTTGAAAGGAAAGCCGGATGTCGGCATTCACCAGGCATCCATTTGCCCAGACTGACTGAACGAGCCAACCATGAAATTCACAGACGACAACGACGAATCTGGCTTCGAATTGAATATGACGCCGATGGTCGACATTGTGTTTCTGCTGATCATCTTCTTCCTCACAACGACATCGATCATCCAATTGGAACAAGACCTATCGATTGACCTGCCGAAGCAAAGCGAAGAGATCAAGGCGAAGGCTCCGCCCGCACGGCCGATCGTCGTCAACGTGCGGCATCTCCCCGGCGGCAAGGCCTACTATCACGTCGAGAACGAACCGATGACGCTGTCGTCGCTGACCGCAAATCTCAGCCGCGCGAAAATTCGCTACAAAGACCAAGCTGTCGTCATCCGAGGTGATCGCAATGTTAAATGGGAACACATCGCTGCAGTCATGAGTTGCTGTGGCCAAGTAGGTATTTCAAAAGTGTCCGCGACCGTCGAAGTCAAGAGAAAATTCTAGAGGCTACGCCGTGTCACCAACCGAACGCGTCAAACAACGCAAGCCGATCGATGAGTTGGGACCGCCCACACCGATCGTTGACCGTAAAGCCGTCCTGGCTGGGGTGATCATCAGTGCCGGTCTGCTGGTGTTCGCGATCCTGTGGAAACTGGCGCCTAACCCAAATGTCCTTGGCGAGTTGCAGGACTTCGAATTCACCGTCGCCGAACCCGACACCGACGAATTTGAACTCGAAGACCCGATTCGCGAGATCATCAAGGAACGGCCCGAAGAACAGGAGATGCAGGAAGTTGAAGCGCCGAACATTCAAATCGCGACGGTGCCAACCGAGGTCGTGGAACAAGACATCGTCAAGAGCATCAACGTGCAAATTGACGCCCCGGAAATCGACGTGTTGTCCGACGAGATCGAGATCCAAGACACGCCGTTCGAAATCTCTGAGACCTCCGAAGACGTGCAGTTCGCGCTGGACGCCATCGCCGCCGACGTTGCCGAACCGGCCGACATTTTTAAATACGAGGACCCCATTCCGCCGGACAAGCCTCGGTTGTTCACGATTAACCGAGCACCACAGCCGAACCGCACGCTCAGCGTGTTGCCGAAAGCGTTCGGCGACCAGGAGGCGCCGTCGCTAGGTCGCTTGGGACCGATCGACGTCAATCTATTCGGTACGGGCGATTTCTTGCGCACGATGGAACGATCCGGCGGCGCGAAAGCCAAGGCCTCCGTCGATGCCGCTCTGCAATGGTTGGCCGCACATCAGGAACCCAGCGGCATTTGGAAGACCGAAAAGTACGAAGGCACTGAGCCCGGCGAATTGGCCGCGACCGGTCTGGCCGTGTTGGCCTTAATGGGCGGCGGCCACACGACTCGAAAGGGAGAATACCGGCGCAACGTGTTGCGGGGTGTTGAAGAAATCATGCGGCATCAACGGGACAGCGGGCTGATCACAAGTGCCGGTGCGAACCTCTATACTCACGCGATTTGCTCGATCGCCTTGTGCGAAGCGTACGGTCGGGCGAACGACCCACGGATCGGAACGGCGGCACAAAAGGCCGTCAAATACATCGAGTACGGCGTGAACACCGACGGCGGCTGGCGATATACGCCACGCGGCACCGTCAGCGACTTGTCGGTAACCGCCTGGTTCATTCAGGCGTTAAAGACGGCCAAGCTAGCGCGGATCGAATTCGATAGCGCGATTTATTCGCAAGCGTTGGCATTCTTGGACAGCGTAACAGACCAGGGTGCCAGCCGCGATTCTAGTGGCGCGATCGGATACACGTTTTCCACTGATCAGCGAATCGCAAATTCGCATCCAGCGCTGACGGCCGCCGGCATGTTGATCCGTCAGTTCACGGGTACCGGAGTCCGCAATCACCTGCTGGTCAAAGGAGCCAACCTGACGCGCACGAATTCACCCAGGTGGCAGAAAAAGGACTTCTACCTGTGGTACTACGCCACGTATGCCATGCACAACATGGGTGGCGAGCACCGCCTGTGGTGGAATCAACGGATCCGCAACGTATTGCTGGAACACCAAAGCCGCCAGGGCGACAATGCCGGAAGCTGGGATCCCGAAGGCGCCCACTGGGGCGAGCAAGGCGGCCGCGTCTACACAACAGCCCTGGGCGCCTTATGCCTGGAAGTCTACTACCGTTATTCGGAAGCCCTCAACAGCTTCGGCACCGCGCCGGATTTGGATGAGTTGTTCTTGGAATAAATGCGACGCGTTTACTAACACTCCTCAGCGATAGAGGTAGAAGTTTGATGAAATCGAAAATGTTTGGACGCCAATTCTTTGCATTTCGGCATGCGACTCTCTTATTTCGGATGTGCCTGGGGATTGTATTGCTGACTGCCCTCACGAACGCGATGGCATTTGAAGATCAGTCGGATGCCACGGAATCTGACCAACGGCGAGTCATCAGCCAGCTGATCCAGCAGCTTGGCGAAAACCGTTTCGAGGTGCGCGATCGTGCCACGCGACAACTTTTGGAAATCGGCTCGCGAGCAGAACCGGCATTGACTAGGCAGTTGAAGAATCCTGATCCGGAAATTCAATATCGTTGTCGTGACATCCTTGAGCTGATTAGCGTACACAATTTCGAACGCCGACTGGAAGGATTTCTTACCGAGAATGGTGAAAGCGGCGACCACCGCCTGCCGGGCTGGGAGAGGTATCACCGCGCGTATGGTTCATCGAAAGCCGCCAAGGAACTGTTTGTCGCGATGCTACGGACTGAGCCTGAATTGCTCAAGGCCTTGGAAGAGAACCGGCAGGTGGTCGCGGAGATGTTGAGCGATCAAGTCACCGAGTATCAACAGGGGTTGCGTTTCAGGCAATTCATCACATTGCCTAGCGTGGCCACCATGCTGTTTATCGGTTCCGAGGACGACGTCGACCTTGATTTGCCGGCTAAGCAGACTGTCTTGTCTTTTTGTTATCAGAACAGTTTTCGCGAAGGCATGGCCGACGGTAGCGAATTTCAGGAAACCTTGCAGAAGATTCTCGAGAGACAGCTTAGCGAAAACTACGAAGATATTGCGCAACTGGGAATTATGTTGGCGATGCAGTTTGATCTGCCGGTTGGCGTGACACTTGCCAAAGGCATTTTGCAGAAAGACAAAAGTCCCAAGCATATGCAACTGTACGCGATGTTGACGATGGCCAAGTTAGGCGACAAAGACGATGCGGAATTGCACAATCTGTTGAAAGGGAGATTGGAGAACATAACGCCATTGAATGCAACCGTTATCGATGACAAAGCGCTACAAACTCAGGTGAGAGATGTAGCCTTGGCCGCTCTATTGCACCTGCAGGGACAGGGTCTCAAGCAATTCGGCTTTGAATTCGTGCAAGAGCAGCCGATGATGTTGTTCGCCCCGCATACGCTGGGATTTGAGAACGATGAAAAGCGGTCTGTTGCATTCGAAAAGTGGAAAGGCCTCTCGGAAAAAAACTGACCTAATTCTCGATCACGGCCAACGGAGCAAATGCTTTTGAGGTAGGCGTATAGTTGCATTCGCAACCGCCCGTGACGTTTGGGACGTTTAGGATTCCGTTGGCCGGGTACAAGTTGTTATTGCAGCCGCTGCGGATGTTCCAAATCGGTTTGATCTGGCGTGTCTCCAAATCGATATAGGCCGCGTTGGCTTTGAACCGAGTCGTCACAAGATTGCAGCTTGATCGCAGTCCCGTGCAGCCTCGGCGAAACCACTTCAGGTCTTCGCCAGATTTTTTTCCAGACAACAATTCGTAGACGACAAGTTGGTCCGGGGACCCGCTGATTACTTTTTCGCCCGCAATCTGGGCCTTTGCTAAACCATCACGCACCCGCGAACCGTCTTTGCCGCGGTAGACGCCACTGGATGTCAGCAGTAGATCGAACGGTTCGCTGTACTGGACCGGCGAGCCGCTGGGAATCGTCCATGACAATTCACCGGTTTCGAGATCAAATGCACGAGTCTTCGCGTCGGACTTGTCCATCGTTTCGCCTCGCCGCGTGTTCAGGAGTTCCGCGCAGTACACCTTGCCGCTCCCAATCGAGGTACATAGCCCGTCGCGATTGCACTGGAACCGCCATTTCAACTCGCCCGAATCTCGGTCAATGCAGACGAGGTTCTTGCCGCGAGTGCCGACAAGATAATCACCGTGTGCCCGGAGCGTGGACCAATTGCCTGTGGCATCCGGCGTTTTGATTTCTTTCATTTGACGTCCCGTTGCCGCATCGAGAGCCACGCAAAGCGTGCCGCCAGCGGCGTAGACCGTCTGCTCATGTGCTACCATTTCGACTCTTGTGCCTTTTGCGAACGGCAAACGCTTCACCCAAAGATGCCGTCCCGTGTAGACGTCGATCGCATGAAGATCGTCGGCATAGACAAACACGCGTCCGTGCGCAACTCGAACAACCGCCGAACCTGGCTTTCGGTGCCAACGGATCGAACCGTCGAACCAGAGCAAACCCAACGGTGCTTTGAGGAACCGGTCTTGCGATGCTCCGGCATTTGCCGCATTTGCACCGTCATGCGACCAGTCGGCAGCGTCAGGCAACGGACCTTGTCGCGCGAGCAAGACAAACTGGCCGTCTTGCTTCGTCGCGGACGCAGGCAAATTCGCCGCCGTCAACTGACGACTCCACTCTGCTCGCTTTGCGCCATCGACATCGAAGCAGGCGATGCCGCCGTACGGTCTCAACATCCGAAAGATACGAGCTGCCGTTGATGCATCTGGTGAATTGCCAAGTTTTTCGACATCCTCGCTGGCCACCAGATTGGCAAAATACGGCGGCAGGGAATCGTCGAGAAGATCACCAACATGCACCGACGCTCTCGTGCCATACTTGCCGTGGCGATGCAGCCGGTCACGTAGTTGTTCGACGAGTTTGACATCGGTATCCACGGCGATGACGTACAGTTGTGATTGCCGAACCAACTCCTCGACCAGGCGACCATTGTTCAGGCCGAGAACGAGAGCGTATCCATCCGTTGCTTTGGTGGCTTTAAGTAATTCGGCAGCACGATCGTTCCAGGCGTCCTTCGTCGCAGTCTCAGCGGTACCTTGCCGATGGACAACCACGTCTTTTTTCTGTTCGTGGCCAAAGGCAAATATCCGCCCCTCACGCGTTACCACAAAAAGTCTGTCATCCGCGGCCAGCATGCGGTGTGGTGTTCCTTCGATGTCTGAGCTCCAGGCAACTTTTGCGCTGCTGCCTGACTCGCTGATTTCAATTGCCTGTACCTTTCCTGGACCACCCGCGTAAAGTCGTGGCCCCGCCTTAATGTGTACATCGAGCTTCGAATCCAGCGACCAGAGTTTCTCTACTTTGCCTTTCCACTTGTCAGGGTATCGGTCCTTGGCTCGGAACTCTGTTGGTTCAATGTCCTTACGTTGCTCGAGTGGGACATCGGTTAAATCGTACGCCACGATGCCCGTCTGGTGGTCGTTGAAGTACATGGCCTCGGTCGTAATCACCGGCTTACTAAACGCGCCTAGCGCACGTTGGTTTGTCGGATCAATCCACAGTCGAGTGAACCCACCCGGGTACAACAAGCTTTTGAAATCGGCACCGCGAGGATCTTTGAACTTTTCGTCATTCTCCCGCGACAAGTCGTACAGATCGCCACTGTGACTTAGATATTTCCCCGCGCCCGCAACAAACCACGAGCCTTTCGGCAGCCCTTCGCGTCCGCCCCAACCCATGTTGTATTCGCCGAGGACCCCCGTTTTAAGATTCAAGAATGCCGGCAATTGGACACCACACGGAACAACAAGTTGGTCGTTGACAATGGCGAGATAGCCTTGCGGTGTCAAACCGGCGTATTGCCCGACGCCGTGGTCCATGTTGGCTTTGGGAATGTGATTACTGTTTGTGTTCGACCAGATCGCGCGACCGGATCGGGCGTCGATTGCATGTAGATAGATCCCGTCGTCCGGCCATAGACCTGCAGCGAAATACACCACACCGTTGTCCAACACCGGTCCACCGCGCGCCGGACAAATGGAGATGAGTCGCTTGTTTCCAAGCAGCTTGCGGTCTTTTTCGTCTTCCGGCATTCCGCGGAATTTCCAAAGGAGTGTTCCAGCCGCGGCGTCTACACAATAGAGGAATCCGTCGTCGCTTACGAAATAGATCTTGTTTCCCGATGCGACGGGCGCAAATCGAATTGGACCTTCGGCGAAAAACTGCCATCGCTCAGCACCGGTTGACGTGTCAATCGCGGTCACGCTGTCAGTCACCATGGACGGAACAAACATCAGATGACCCAGTACAACCGGTTCGTACGAGGCATCAAATCGCAACCTGACCTCGGTGGGAAACGAGGGACGGGGAGTTGGTAACTCGTGGAACCATTGAAGATGGAGTTCAACTGGAATCGCGTCGGCAGTCGACCCGCTTCGCGACGCATCGTGACGAAACTGTGGCCAGTCACCAGCATGCAGTGATTGTACGAATAAAGACATGGCAAGAAACAGGGAGACGATCGTGAGCGCGAAAATAAGCCGGGACATGTTTTGTCCTTTCTTGAGTGGAGGCAATTGGCGCGATTGATTGTACTCGAAGTTTTGGCAGTAGTCCCGCTCATGAGCAAAGTGAATGGTCTTGGCAATACCCTCGAATATTCTTCGGCCGCTCGCCATCCAGCAATGTCGGGCAGTGGCGACTTGTTGGTACCGTCCGGGCGTGGGGAAAGTCCTGGAACAACCTGAGTTGGCGGGCATCCTGTTTGCCCGGTCGTCCACTCAACG
>CAYFJO010000102.1:0-27969 GCA_964343305.1 uncultured Pirellulaceae bacterium
TGGTGAGTTGTTCGAAATGACTTTGTAATGTTTGGGCATGGTTCAAGAACGGGGGCCGGCTGCGAGCTAATCCACGAAAATCGTTGGAAATATGTCGATCTAGCGAGGTGCCTGTCCCCGTTTTTGAACCCTGCCGATCTTTGGACCTAGCAAACGGTCTTTCAGGCCAGTTGACCGGTTATCGAGCGTTCGATAAATTGTTCATCCTTAACGATTTGTGACCGATTTGAGTGTTCTCGCAAACATTCAATCAAAAAGTGCCCGCCGCGACAGTTAATTCACCGCAACGTTTTATAGGACAGGACCTTACAGCTCGACAGGGAATGTTTCGCTGGGTCCCACATCCGTGAACGGCCCGGAAGACAAGCCATCACCCGCTGCGGAAGCTCTTGAGTGGGTGTCTCGTATCTTTGCCGTCAGCTTGATGATGTTTCTGCCCGGACTGGGTGGCCAGTGGCTGGACAAGCAATTTGGAACGAGCTTTTTGACGTTGGTTGGTTTTGTTTTTGGCTTGACAGTAGGCGTTTGGTATCTACTGACCCTCACGCGCGCGGCTGAGAAAAGGCGGTTGGAAGAGGAAGAATCAACAAGCAACAACAATGAGTGACAACAATCACAACTTGGCCTTGGGCGCGATGATTCCTCGCGTGGTGCGTTGTTGTGTGTTGCTGACAACCGCGATCGTTTTGATCTTTCCATTGTTTGCTTGGATGAATTACTCGTCGCATGGACGCATCGGCGTCACATCGGCGGCGGTGGGTGCAGGCGTAGCTTGGTTTGGTGCGACCATTGCGCTCGTGTTGGCCGGCGTCATGCATGGTCCGCAAAATGGTGCTCAAGGAGTGTTGCTTGGGATGCTGTTTCGGATGGGCATTCCGATGGGAGCAGCAATTCTTTTCACTTCTTCGGGTGGCCCACTTGCGGAAGCCAGCGTTTTCGAGATGATTTTGTTTTTCTATTTGGTGACGTTAGTAATTGAGACGCCAATGTCGGTCCATTTGGTCCGGTTCGGCGAGAAGATTTCAAAGGCGGCTAGTGATGGCGTCGGCTGAACTTCACATCAAGGATAGTTACTACTTCGAAGTGCCGAAGTTCATGTGGCGCTCGGACCACCACAAGCGCGAAGACTTTCCCGATTTCTGGGTTAGACTCGACGCCGAATATCAGCACTGGGAAGCGGGCCACATCTATGCGGCGGCGAAAGAACTGTACGGCGACGAAACGCCTGAATTCGAGTCGCTAAAGCATGCCTACGAGCACTGGAAGCACGAAGACCACGCGAACTTTGCGAAACCGTTCGATCGGTTTCTTTTCGAAACGCAAGATTGGTTCAGCAGCAAGTTCGAAGCAAAAAAAACAATCGGCGAAGGCGACGAGAAGAAAAAGCTGACTGAAACCGAGTTCAAGAAAGCACAGCAGGCTGCCAAGCAATGGCGCTACGGGTGGGAAGGCCAGTTGGCGAAGCATGTCGACTTCGAAGCCTACAACGGTCAATGGGACGGAGCCAAAGTCGAAGGCTACAACCGAGCACTCGATGGCAAAATTCTCGTTCCGCAACCGTTCGGCGGTGAACTGAAGAATTTGTACGAGCCGGAATCGGGCTTCTGCGTTTCGAAGTTTATGGTGATCCAAGTGGTTGTGGCCTTCATCATCGTCGGCCTCTTCAGTTGGCTTGCCAAAAAGATCGAATGGGGCCAGGCACCCAAAGGAAAATTCGCCAACTTGTTGGAGACGTTTTTGGTCTTCATGCGAGACGAAGTTGCGCGCCCGGCGATTGGCAAGAAGGACGCCGACAAATTTGTGCCGCTCCTTTGGACGATTTTCTTTTTCATCCTCGGTTGCAACTTAATGGGAATGATTCCGTGGATCGGTGCGCCGACCGGTGCCTGGGGATTCACGTTTGCGATGGCCTGCGTGACGTTTGCGACGGTGGTTGTCTGCGGCTCACAAAAGTTCGGCGTCGTGGGGTTCTGGCTCAATCAAATCCCATCGATGGACTTGCCGCTGATTTTAGCGATATTCATCAAACCTATGATTTTGGTGATCGAAATCCTCGGTCTGTTTATTAAGCATGTCGTATTGTCCATTCGTTTGTTAGCAAACATGGTTGCGGGTCACTTGGTGTTGCTCGCCATCATGGGAATGGCTGTCGCGGCGGCGAAAGATCCAAGTTGGGGAACAACTGCGTCAATCGCAGTTGTCGGCTCAACTTTGTTCAGTTGTCTCGAATTGTTTGTTGCATTTTTGCAAGCTTACGTATTTACGTTTCTGTCTGCCTTGTTTATCGGAGCGGCGATCCATCACCACTAACCTGATAGGATGGCTCTCCAAAGTCGTCCGGTGTGCGTCCGCAAGGGTTTCAGGGGAAATTTAAACCAACGTGTTGAAGGAGAATTCAGCAGTGTACAAGTTCAGTAAACTCGCCTTGCTGGCATTTGGTGTCCTTTTGTTGACCGTCGCGCCCGCCATGGCTGCCGGTGGAGATACGCTCAATAGCGGTGCGATCGGTGCCGGTCTTGTTTGTATCGGTTCGGCTTATGGCATCGGCCGTTTGGCCGGCTCGGCTGTTGAAGGCATGTCGCGCCAACCTGAAGTTGCCGGTACGATCCAAGTCGCCATGATTATCGCCGCGGCGTTGATCGAAGGTTTTACCTTCTTCGCAATTTATGTTTGCATGTTGCAAAATCCGTTCGGCACGTAACAGCAGATTGCATTTATCAAAAGGGTAAGGCCAGTGATTGCTTACCACATGAACGGTTTGAAACTGATGATCACCATCGCGCTGTGCGCTTGGTGTACGGTTGCATTGGCAGACGACGATTCCGGGTCAAATGCGAAAGGCGACACACAGCACGAAGCAGGTGACGCTGACGCCGACAAGTCCCATGGTGACGACACCGATTCCGAGAAACCGCACGGCGACGATCCGGCCGATAGTAACGGAAGTGGCGGTGTCCACGATCACAACGAACACGATCTGTCGCACGGCAACCAAGGAGCTCAACTGAACGACGTCAGCGAGTTGCGAACTGAGTTGGCGGTTTACTCGTTCGTGGTGTTCATCTGCCTGTTGTTGTTGCTGATGACTTTCGCTTGGAAGCCGATCAACGAAGCACTGGCCAAGCGTGAGGAAACGATCGCAGGCAGCATTGAAGAAGCAAAGCAAGCTGCGGCCAAGGGCGAAGAAATGCTCAAGCAGTACGAAGCCAAACTGGCCGCTGCCACGGAAGAGACTCGTGAAATTGTTGCCCAGGCCAAACGTGACGCCGAAGCAACGAAGGAACGAATCGTGACCGAGGCCAAGGAAGCGGCGGCTCGCGAACGCGAACGAGCTGTCGAAGATATTCAGCGTGCCAAGGACATCGCCGTCCAAGAGTTGGCCGCCAAAAGTGTCGACACGGCCGTCGCGCTGGCCGGACGTATGCTTCGCAAAGAAGTTGATTCGAAAGCCCATAATGATTTGATCGAGGACGCGCTCGCTCAATTCCCGAGTCAGAACTAGGAGTGTGATTTGTAGCTGAACTCGCCAAGAGTTCAGACGCAATCATCCGAAGTCTTGGCGACTTCGGCTACGAAAGAACGACATGGCGGATACGGAAGGCAAATCCGAAAGCTTCGACTCCGATGACCAGTATCTCGGGTCAGTCTACGCCAAAGCACTGCTAGGTGCCGCGGACAAGGCCGGCAACACCGAGGCGGTCCTCGATGAGTTTGACTCGTTGGTGGGCGACGTGCTTGACTCGCTGCCGAAGCTCGACGCGGTTTTGTCGTCGCCTCGGGTTCCGCTACCATCGCAGATCGAGATCCTGGACAAGGCTTTCGGCGGCAAGATGGCGAAGGAGTTGTTGAACTTCCTCAAAGTCGTCGCTGAGCATGGACGTTTCGAGTGCATTCGGGCGATGAACCGCACGGCTCGTCGCTTGTACAACGAAGGACGCGGTCGTGTGTCCGTCGAAGTTCGCACGGCCGAAGCACTCGATGCCTCGACCCTCGAATCGATCGGCTCGAAGCTCGCGGAAAGACTCGGCCGAGAGGTCGAAGTCACTGCGGTCGTCAATCCCGACTTGATCGGCGGCATGGTTGTCCGAGTTGGCGACACGGTGTTCGACGCCAGCTTGCTGAACCAACTCGACCGGCTCCGCCAAGTAACCTTAGAAAAAACAACCCAACAGATTCGCGATTCGATCGAGCGATTCGAAATCGCGGAGTGATGAACTATGTAGGACGGATTGCCAATCCGTCCATCGACAACAGATTCCAACGGACGGATTAGCAATCCGTCCTACAGAGGATTTCCATGACGAAATTCAACGCAGACGAAATCGCATCCGTCATCCAGGCGGAGATCGAACAATACGAAAGCGAAATCGACGTTCGCGAAGTTGGCACGGTGCTCGAAGTCGGCGACGGCATCGCACGCGTCCACGGCCTGTCGGGCGTGATGGCCAATGAAATGGTCGAGTTCCCCAATGGCACCAAGGGCCTCGCCTTCAACCTCGAAGAGAACAGCGTCGGTATCATCATCCTCGGCGACTATCTCGAGATTGAAGAAGGCGACGAAGTCAAAGCGACCGGCGACTTGCTCAGCGTGCCTGTCGGCGATGCCGTCGTCGGCCGCGTGCTCGATCCGCTGGGGAATCCGCTCGACGGCAAAGGCCCCGTCGATTCATCCGAATCGCGAGTTGTCGAAGTGATCGCTCCAGGCGTGGCCGAACGTCAGCCAGTTTGCGAGCCGCTTCAAACGGGTATCAAAGCGGTCGACGCTATGACCCCGATCGGTCGCGGCCAACGTGAATTGATCATTGGCGACCGTAAGACCGGCAAGACCGCCGTCGCGATCGATACGATCATCAACCAAAAAGACTCCGGCGTGAAATGTTTTTACGTCGCGGTCGGCCAAAAGGATTCATCCGTCGCCGGCGTCGTCAAGGAACTCGAAGAAGTCGGCGCGATGGACTACACAACGGTCATCGTTTCCGGTGCCAGTACGCCAGCCCCTTTGCAGTACGTCGCACCCTATGCCGGCACGTCGATGGCCGAATACTTCATGTGGAAAGGCGAACATGCCCTGATCATCTATGACGATTTGTCCAAGCAAGCCGTCGCGTATCGCCAGTTGTCGTTGCTCATGCGACGCCCGCCAGGCCGCGAAGCTTACCCGGGCGACGTATTTTACTGCCACAGCCGACTGCTCGAACGCTCGACCAAGATGAGCGACGAGTTGGGCGGCGGTTCACTCACTTCGCTGCCGATTATCGAAACACTCGAAGGCGAAGTTTCCGCGTACATTCCGACGAACGTGATTTCGATCACTGACGGCCAGATCTACTTGCAACCGGACTTATTCTTCGCAGGCGTACGTCCGGCGATGAACGTTGGTATCTCGGTCTCGCGAGTCGGTGGTGCGGCACAAGTGAAGGCGATGAAAAACGTCGCCGGAAGTTTGCGACTCGACCTCGCTTCGTTCCGCGAACTCGAAGCTTTCGCACAACTTGGTACCGACCTTGATGCCTCGGCTCAGCAGCAACTTGATCGTGGTTACCGCATGGTCGAGATCCTCAAGCAAGGACAATTTAAACCGCTGAACGTGGTCGATCAGATTTTGGTGATCTACGCTGGTGTAAAAGGCTACCTCGACAACGTTCCGGTCAACGAAGTCAGCCAGTGGGAAGAAGCGTTCCTCGAACACATGCAAACCACCAAGCGTGACGTTTGGGATTTGCTCGACGCCAACAAAGACAAAGGCGACACGCTCAAAGACGGCAAAGAAGAATCCGACGAAACGTCGAAAGCCGTCCGTGCCGCACTTGGCGCCTTCCGAGACAGTTACAGAGGCGGCATCAAAAAAGAAGCAACCGCGACCGCATAAGATTTGCACGTAGCTGGATTCGTGAGAATTCAGACAAATACAACTGAATTCTCACGAATTCAGCTACACCTAAAAGTCGAACGAAATGGCCAAAGCACGAGCCCTAGATAAACGACGCAAGTCTGTCCGCAACATCAAAAAGATCACGCGGACGATGGAATTGATCGCAACTGCTCGCTTCAAGAAAGCGATGGACCGCGCGACCGCCGCGACTGCGTACACCGAACGGATTTCACAAGTCGTCTCGGACTTGGCCAAAGCAGGCCTCGAAGTCAGCCATCCGTTGCTCGAAGAACGTGAGAATCCGGAAAACGCAATCCTGTTGATCCTCACCGCCAACCGCGGTTTGTGCGGCGGATACAACGGCAACGTCGTTCGAGCCGGCATCTCGCGACGAGACGAATTGACCAGCGACCTGGAAAACTTGCGAATCGAAGTTTCCGGCAAACGCGGCATCGCGGCATTGAAGTTCCGCAACATCACGCCTGACGAATCGTTCCTGCATTTCGAAGATCAGCCGAAGTACGAAGAAGTCGACGTGATCGCCAACCGATACCTGGACGACTATTCGACCGGCAAGATCGATCGCCTGGACGTGGCCTACACCAAGTTTGTCAGCAGCTCGCGACAAACGGCCGTGGTCGAAACTTTGCTGCCGCTCGGTTCGCTCGATGTTGGTGACGAAGCGAGCGATGACGAAAGCTCGGGCGAATCGATGTACGAATTCCTGCCATCGGCGGCCAGCATTTTGGAAGAAGTCGTCCCGGCAAGTTTCAAAGTCAAACTGTTCAAATGTTTTCTGGACGCTGCCGTCAGCGAACAGATCGCACGAATGATCGCGATGAAGTCCGCGACGGAAAACGCGGAAGAAATGATCAAGCACCTGTCGATGACCTACAACCGTGCTCGCCAATCGCAGATCACGGGAGAAATCATGGAAATCATCGGCGGCGTCGAAGCACTCGAAGGATAAGGATTGGTCACTTGTCATTGGTCATTTGCCAAGAGCATCTGGTCGCAATGACAAATGACAAGTGACTAATGACAAAGGACAAATTTAATGGCAACGGCAACTGAATCAAAAGTCGGAAGAGTGACACAAGTGATCGGCTCGACATTCGACGCCGAGTTTCCCGAAGACGCACTGCCCGCGATCTACAATGCGGTAAAGATCGAAAGCGAAACGAAGGGCGTTAAAATCGACCTCACTGGCGAAGTTTCCAAGCACTTGGGTGGCGGACGCGTTCGCTGTGTCGCGTTGGGCAGCACCGACGGTTTGGTCCGAGGTCAAGATTGCGTCGACACCGGTGCTCCTCTTAGCGTTCCGGTGGGCGAAGCAACACTAGGCCGCGTGTTTAACCTGCTTGGCGAACCAGTCGATGGCCGAGGCCCCGTTGACGCCGCTGAAATTCGTCCGATTCACCAACAACCACCCTTGGTTTCCGAACTTTCAACCAGTACCGAGTTGTTCGAAACCGGCATCAAGGTCGTTGATCTGCTGACGCCGTTTGTCCGCGGTGGTAAAGCCGGGTTGTTCGGTGGTGCCGGTCTTGGCAAGACGGTTATTCTCACCGAATTGATCGCACGTATCGCGAGCGAACACGGTGGTTATTCGGTGTTCGCCGGCGTTGGCGAACGAACACGGGAAGGAACCGACCTGTGGCGCGAAATGCAAGAAACCAAAATCGGGCAAACCGATCGCAGTGTTATCGAACAAACCTGCATGGTCTTCGGCCAAATGAACGAGCCGCCGGGATCGCGGCTTCGCGTTGCTTTGTCCGCGCTGACGATGGCCGAGTATTTCCGCGATTCGACGGGTGCCGACACGCTGCTGTTCGTCGACAACATCTTCCGTTTCTCGCAAGCGGGCAGTGAAGTCTCCGCATTGCTCGGTCGTATGCCTTCGGCGGTCGGTTACCAACCAACGCTTGCCACCGAAATGGGCGAACTGCAAGAACGAATTACGTCAACGAACAAGGGTGCGATTACATCGGTCCAAGCGGTCTATGTCCCAGCAGACGATCCGACAGATCCCGCACCAGCAACCGCGTTCGGCCAGCTCGACGCGTTCATTTACCTTGAACGATCGATCTCGGAAAAAGGTATTTATCCGGCGATCGACCCGCTCGCATCCTCGAGCCGAATTCTCGATCCGCAGTACGTCGGCGAACGCCACTACGCGATTGCCCGACGAGTGCAAACGACCCTGCAACGTTACCGCGAACTCCAGGACATCATCGCGATCCTCGGCGTCGACGAACTGAGCGAAGACGACAAACTGGTCGTCCACCGCGCTCGCCGCCTGGAACGATTCCTATCGCAACCATTCCTCGTGGCCGAAGTCTTCACGGGCAAAGAAGGCAAGATCACGTCGCTCGAAGATTCGATCCGCAGTTTCGAAGAAATCTGCGATGGCAAGTGGGACCATCTTCCTGAAGGTGCCTTCATGTACGTTGGAGCCGTCGAAGAAGCCGAAGAACAAGCAAAACGAATGGCCGCCGAAGCGGCTAAGAAGTAAATCACGAAAAGCAAATGACAAATCTCAAGCACAAAACTCCAAAGTTTGAATTTGAGAATTGAGATTTGTTTGTAATCTGTTTTTTGTCATTTGAAGTTCTAACAAAAATGGCCGAATTAACCTGCATCGTCGTCACGCCCGAAGAAACGGCGCTCGAAGAAACCACCAACTTCGTTGCGTTACCACTATTTGACGGCGAGATCGGTATCGCTCCGGGGCACAGCCCCATGATTGGACGGCTTGGCTACGGCGAGATGCGGATCGAGACGAAGGGTGGCTCGTCGCTCTATTACATCGACGGCGGCTTCGTCCAAGTGGCAGACAATGTCGTTTCGGTTTTGACCAGCCGCGCGGTTCCCGCAGCCGAGGTTGACGGTAAGGTTGCCGAAGAGCAATTAGAATCGGCCCGGTCGATGCCATCCAATACGCCCGAGTTGATGGACATCCGCGATCGAGCGGTTGCTCAGGCTCGCGCCCAAATACGGGTAGCTAAGAAAGTCTAGGGACGAGTGTCTAGGGTCAAGGGCAAGAGACAGACAACTCTGCCAATTAATTCTTGCCCTCGACTCTTGACGCTTGTCACTCGACCCCGCACGACCCCTCTATCTTTCCTCAACTGATTGACCGGACATTTGTTCGTGAAATCCGTTAAAGTTCCGCTGCCAAGTTGCATTGCGGTGACTTTTCGGGCCGAAAACGAGATAGACCAGCTCCAATTGTTTCGATCATCAATCTCGCCACTTGTTGGACTTTCCGATGCAATCTCACGGCAACGACAATCCGCACACTTTACGTGGCCCTTATTCGTTTCCGGTGTTGCCCAACGTGCAACTGGAAATCACTCGGGGCCAAGCCCGTCGCAGGATCCGGCCAATCGACGTTCCCGTGTTTCTGATTGGACAGGCAAGCGATTGCGACCTGGTCATTGGCGACCCTCAGTTTCCCGAAGTGCACACCTATATCTTTGTCACGACGCAAAGTGTATCGGTGCGGCATCTGGGAGAGGGACCGGAGCTGTTGGTGAATGGCGTGCTCATCAAGTCAACGCAGTTGAACGATGGCGATCTCATTCAAACAGGTTCGTATGAGTTTTCCATTGCGATCGACCATCGCAGTTACAAGCAGCGCGTACAATCACGGCAAGCAGCCTCAGAGTCGAGCAAAGACGAGTCGTTCATCGATCCGACGGCCGTCACTCAAGAACTGGTCCGCGAGGTCCGCGACGAGATTCTGTCGAGCCCACGCGACGCGCATCGCACGAAACGACAGAAAACAACAACTGAATCACGGTTATCAAACTAGGAAACTGGCCCTATGCCACAAGCGTCATCTCAAGTTGTTGGACTCATCGAAATCGATGAAGACTGTTGGCTGGAGTCTCTGGACTTGCTCGCCGGCAGCCAAAACTCACTGGATCCGTGGTCGCACACACGGCCAATCCAGCGGGTGTCCAACCGTCTGCCGATCCTTTCGCGATCGGGGCAACGTGACGCAGACATTGCGGCAGACCTCACGACAATTCAATCGGAGTTCGAACGCGAATTCGACGAACTGAATCGTCATCTTTCGATCGTGCGATAAACGATTACTTTTGGCGGACATCTTCCGTTCTGTTCCACTCGGCTCTGGACGGTGTTAGGATGGAAACGTCCTGGGAGCCAAATGTATGGGATTTCGTCTGATCGTCGTCGCCGCGGTGCTGGGACTGTTTGCTTGGTTCTTCTGGCCAGTATTTGGCGGTGACCAGTCGTTTGCCTTTCGCGATTCGTCGCACTTTTATTATCCCTACTTTCAATGGACCGGGAACGAATGGGACGACGGCCGCGTGCCGCTTTGGAATCCGAATGAAAACTGCGGCGTACCCGTGGTCGCGGATGCGACGTCGAGTATCTTCTATCCGGGCAAGCTGGTCTTTGCGGTTAAGCAATTGGATTATCCGACGGCCTATAACTGGTATGTCATTAGTCATGTTTTGATCGCGGCGCTGGGGGCCTATTTTCTGGCAATGCGAATGGATGCGGGCGTTGCCGCGGCGGGACTCTGCTCGCTGAGCTACGCGTTTAGTGGCAGCGTCTTGTTTCAATATTGCAACGTCATCTTTCTGGTCGGTGCGGCGTGGCTTCCGTTTGCAATGTTGGCGGCTGACACGATGCTGAATCACCGCAGTGTTTACGGCGCGCTTGGGTTTGGCTTTGTGCTGGCCATGATGGTGTTGGGCGGAGATCCACAAACCGCGTACCACGCCGTTTTGATGGCGATGTTGCTGGCGATCTTCTTCTGGCGCCGGGATGTCGTCCGGCAAGCCGAAGAGTCGACGCCTCGGCCGACGGGGTTTGGCAGTCTCTTTTTCTCTGGACGCGTTACGTTGCTGGTGATTTCGGTAACAACCTGCATCGTGTTAGGCGCGGTCCAAATCGTGCCGTCGTTTCAATGGGCGCGATACAGTGCCCGCGCGGCATTTGATACACCGCGCAGCGTTTATGAGATTCCTGTTTATCTCGCACGACGAAACGACGGCGACGCGGACGCTCGGCAAATCATTAATCAGGGTCTGTTCGGCGAGCCACGATTTGGCACACACCACGACCATAGTTATCAATTCAGCATCGCGCCGTGGCGTGCCGCGGAATTGATCTGGCCAAACGTGACCGGCCGAACCTTGCCGTCGAATCATCGTTGGGAGCGTGCGATTCCGGGCGCGGACAATAGGCTTTGGACGCCGTCGCTATACATGGGGTTGGTGCCGTTGCTGCTGGCGTTGGGAAGTTTGCGATGGATTCGCGGCCTCGCGCGAGAACGGTGGTTGACCTGGGGCGCACTTCTGTCGGCGCTCGCGTCATTGGGTTGGTTTGGCATGGGTTGGATCGTGCATGAATACCGTGTCACCCAACTAGCTGCCGAAGCACAAAACCCGATCATGGGCTATGGCGTTGGTGGAATCTATTGGCTGATGTCAACGTTGCTGCCGGGGTACGTCTATTTCCGTTTTCCAGCCAAAGTCTTTATCGTCACGTCACTTGCATTGAGTTTGTTGGCTGCGCGTGGGTTCGATCGAGTTTTCACGAATCATTCGTCGCGACTTCCTCGCGTATTGGATTTCTTGGCGGTTGCCAGCTTGCTGGGCGCGGTTCTCTTTCATTATCTCGGCGGCCGCTGGTGGCATCAGTTCATTGCAGCGGCGAAGGACGACCCGCAGATTGGACCAGTCGATCTGACTGGCGCGACCAACGATGTAATGTTCGGCTTGATTCACACGGCCATCGTTTGCGTGGTGGTGCGATTTCTGTGGATGATGCGTGGGCCACGGGGGAGTCGATTGAGATTTGTCGCATGGTCGGTGTTCGCCGTGACAGCACTTGAATTAGCGATCGCTCAAAGACCGATGATCGCGACGGCGCCGAACACAATTTGGCAAAACGACTCGGAGCTTGCCCAATTCATCGAAGCCGATCACTCGGCGCGACCGCCAGGTACACGGGGTCGCGTGTATCGCGGCTCCGACGGACACTGGTTTCCCGCGATCTGGTCGCGAGCCGGGTCCGCCGAACGTCCCACCGAGGTCGCACAATGGGAGCGGAATTCGTTGTACTGCAAATTGAACTTGCTTGACGATCTGCCGCTCGTCGAATCGTACGGATCGCTTACGTCGAACGATTTCCATGTCTTCATGCAGAGCGCGAAATACTTCGGCCGGTCACGCGACGACCAGATCCGCGAGCCGAACAAGTTTGTGTTGGACGCCTTGTCCACCGAGTACCTGGTGCTGCCGAATTCGTTTTCCTACGAAGGAGCATCCACCATCGTGCCCACCAATCGGCTGGAGGTTCCTGGAGTTTCTCTGTCGTTCAACGACGGCGCGTTTCCACGATGTTGGATTGTTCGCGACGTCGAACAAGTGCCTCCGATCGATTCCACGAAC
The DNA here is from genome assembly GCA_964343305.1 of uncultured Pirellulaceae bacterium. Classification (GTDB taxonomy): domain Bacteria; phylum Planctomycetota; class Planctomycetia; order Pirellulales; family Pirellulaceae; genus CAYFJO01. The sequence continues at coordinate 12,307 of CAYFJO010000102.1, forward strand.
TTACGCGCCGTCCGCGAGCGAACAACGGATGTGCTGATGCCCAATGGCCAGCCACGCGATTTTCGACAGACAGCGGTCTTGGAGACCAATCTCGTGCTTCCCAAGGTCGATGCGGAGAACGTTGACACCAACAACGAGACCAGCGAAATCACATCGATGGAATCGGACCGTGTTGAGATTTTTGCGAGCTTGTCGACCGACGGTTTTGTCGTCGTCAACGATCTCTACTATCCCGGCTGGACCGCCGAAGTGACGACAACAGGAAACGACGCGGTGCGAACCGAACCGGTCATGCGTGCGAATCGCATCATGCGAGCGGTTTATTTACCGGCGGGTAATCATGCGATTGTGTTTCGATACCAGCCGATGACCTTTTACGTCGGCGCGGGCGTCAGCGCGGTAAGTTTCGTGTTGTTCTTAATTGTGGTGGGTTTGCACCTAACGCGCCGGCAACGATCGTGGTGGGCATAATTTGGAGTGCGATGACTTGTCATCGCTTTCTTTTACGAATTATCGAAACGAACTGCTAAAGGAAAGCGGCGACGAGTCGCCGCACTCCAAAAAGTCAGATCTGGTAGTTCATTTCCGGTTTCATCTCGTCCGGTGTTTCCGACCTCATCCGCAAACTCGGTTTTTCAATCGTGACGGTGGTGCGAGGTTCGACGCTGCTGGTCAGCCAAACGCTGGACCCCACAACGCTGTCCTGGCCGACCACCGTGCGTCCGCCGAGGATCGTTGCGTTGGCGTAAACAACGACGCCGTCTTCGATCGTGGGATGACGTTTCACGCCGCGAATCAGATTCCCGTTAGTATCCGTGGGAAAACTCAGCGCTCCCAGCGTCACGCCTTGATACAGTTTGACGTGATTGCCGATGTCGCACGTTTCGCCGACGACCACGCCCGTGCCGTGGTCGATGAAAAAGTGGTGGCCGATTTTTGCGCCGGGATGAATGTCGATGCCGGTTTCATTGTGAGCCCATTCGCACATCATGCGGGGGATAAAAGGAACGCCTTGTCCGTACAAGACATGGGCCAGTCGCTGAACGGTGATCGCGACGATGCCCGGATAGCAAAGGATGACCTCGTCCAGGCATGTGCAGGCGGGATCGCCATCGTAGGCGGCCTGCACATCGGTCGCCAACAACTCACGGATTGCTGGCAGTTGTTCGAGGAAATCAATCGCGATATCCTGCGCCTTCGCTTCGTAGTCGAGACGGTCATTGCACGGCTCTTCATCGCCGCGTCTCGCTCGATCTTCGTGCATCAGTGCGCGGGCGATTTGCGTGGTCAATTTGTCGTGCAGCCCGTCGATCAAATCGCCAACGTGGTACGTGACATTACCGATGTGCAGCCCCTCGCGGCGACGATAGCCGGGAAACACGATTTCCTTGAGGTCGTGGATCGCCTCAATCACCACCTCGAATTTGGGCAACGGGCAATGTCCCAGGTGGTTGATGGTGCCTACTTTGGTATACGTTTCGACGATCCGGTCCGTCAGATCGGGAAGTTGTTCTTTCAGTCGAACGTCGGAAGCCATGATGATTGCTCCGGTGAAAGTGGTGCCATTGTTTGAGCCAGAATGCAAACGCGGCAGAAAAAGAGTTGAAATGAACCAGCCGAAAACGGCCACAAAGCGATGAGTCCGGACCTAAGCCGGACCGATACAGCGACAAGTGGTGGATAGAAAGTCGAGTGCGAGGTTCATTTTTCAGTCGCTAGCAAATAAAGACGCTTTGATGCACATCATCCTATGCGGCGGTGTTTTTAAAATCAACCACCTCAAGTCTCTTCGGCGCACGACGCGAGGGAAGTTTAGATTTTGTTTTGCCTGTTGGACGGATTGCCTAGTCCGTCCGAGGCGATGCGGACACGGATTAGGCAATCCGTCCCACGGCAGATCTGCATCGGCCGCTCGTCTTGAACAAACACGGCTGACACAGTCGTGGAACGCGCTAAAATAGAAACATGCCACCGCTTGATTCAACGATCATCGATCTGCTGCCGAACACGATGTTCCTCGGACTTGCGACGTGCGCGATCAGCTTGCCGATCGGAGTCCTGGTCGCCGCCTGCCTCGTGCGGACGAACATGCCAGGCCGGAATTTCGTGGGTATTCTCTTTGCAACATTACTGTTCGTGCCCATCTTGTTTCAAACAGCGGCCTGGCATGCGGGCTTTGGAAAGCTGAGTTGGTACACATTCACTCAAGGCGATCTCGCACGTCCCTTGATGTCCGGCTGGTCCGCAGCAATTTGGATTCATGCCATGGCTGCGATCCCTTGGGTTGTGCTGATCGTGGGACTGGGGCTTCGGCAATCGGAACCGGAATTCGAGGAAGACGCGTTGCTGGACGTCTCGCCATTTCAAGTCTTTCTCCGCGTGACTTTGCTCCGTAGCGCCGGTTCGATGCTAGTCGCCGGGATTTGGATCTTCGTCATGACAGCGGGAGAAATTACGGTTGTCAACATCTGCCTGGTTCGCACTTTGGCAGACGAAATCTATCAGCCCATGGATGGCAACGAGCAACTTGGCTTGCTAGTTGGCAGCACAATGCTACTCGTCGGATTGACTCTGGCAGCCTCATTCTTTGTCGCTTACAAACTTGCTCCGCCGACGCGGGAAGGGACTTTACGCTCGCCTTGGCAACTCGAACTCGGACGATGGAATCTAGGCCCAATGCTTTTTGTTGCGATTGTCGTGATCGTCGTTGTCGCCGTGCCGATGATCAGTATGATCGCGACGGCTGGCATCGACACCGTTGCAATTGGTGACGAAAAAGTCCAACAGTGGTCGGCGGGCAAACTCATGAAGACCTTGATGTCGATGCCCGCGCGTTATGGCGAAGAGTTTTTTTGGACCCTGGCAATTGGCAGCATCGCCGCGGTTATCGCACTGCTCGCTGCCGCTCCGGTCGCTTGGCTTGCCTGTCGCGGAGGTGTCCATTCGCTTCCCGCTCTGACGCTCGCGGCGGTCTGCTGTGCCGTCCCAGGACCGGTGATTGGCGTCGCGATTCTGTACATCCGCGATTCAACTGACCTGCTTCCGTTGGTCAGGTTGTTTGACAAATCCATTTTCGCCCCCGTGATTGCCACAACGATTCGCGCATTGCCATTGACGATTCTCATCCTGTGGTACAGTTTCCGCAGCATTGGCCGAGATCAAATCGCCAGCGCGTCAACGGAAGGCGCCGGAACGCTTCCGCTGCTTTGGGAGATCGGGCTGCGACAGAAAGGTCTGACCTGTGCGATTGCCTGGTTGATCGCGTTCGCATTAGCCAGCGGCGATCTTTCTTCTTCTATTCTCGTTGTTCCACCGGGAATCGAAACGATTCCACGCCTGGTGTTCGGCAAGATCCACTCAGGCGTCGACGATCATGCAGCAGCGATTTGTTTAATCTGTGTCGCAGCATTTGTTTCCGTGGCGGGAGCGACACTCATTTTGATCCGGTTGTCACGCGGTGCCGGATTGGACGACGTGCGGCCAGATGGTAAAATCGCATCATGGAAAAGCCGCGTTTGACAATTCGTTACTGCACACAGTGCCGCTGGCTGTTACGGTCGGCCTGGATGGCTCAGGAGTTGTTGACCACATTTCAGGAGGAGATTGGCGAAGTGGCTTTGATTCCAGGCGGCGGCGGCGGGGTGTTTGAGATTTGTGCTGGTGAGGAATTAGTATGGTCGCGTGAACGGGACGGCGGGTTTCCGGAAATAAAAGTATTGAAACAACGTGTTCGCGACATCATTGCGCCGGACAAAGAACTTGGGCATTCCGATCGCAGCGAGTCATCAACCTAATTCCTGTCCTGGCTCGATGACTTTGATGTTGGCGTCGGCTAGTTTGAATTGTGTTTGCCGGCCCGGTTCGCGCTGGCCGAAGCAAGCGTAGGTGGCACTGCCGTTTTGGAACCAGAATAGCGGGTCCGCCAGGATTTCTCCGTTTTTTGAGACGATGGGCTCGCGTTGAATTCCGTGGTTGGCCCACAGGTGTTTGAGCCAACTTTCGTGTTGGATGCCGATCTGCTGGCTAAGATCGGCGAACTCGTCGACGGCGCTTTCTTCGTCGTCCACGGCGGATTGGGCCGCGAGTTGGTTCCAGCAGTCTTGAATCGTCGTCAAAAGATTGGTCACGGCGGGAGTTCGGCGGTTCTTTCCGAAGATGGCCAGCACACTACGGGCGCGGGTCATGGCGACGTAGAGCGTGCGTGCCATGATGTTGTCGTCACCTGCGACGAATTCATCGGCTCCGGCGATAACCACGATCTCACTTTCGTGCCCTTTGAACTTCGAGGGAGTTACGAGAACGACCATGTGATCTTCGCGACGCTCCATTTCTCCGGATGGGACATAAAGATCCACGCCGATTTCGCTTAATCGTTCTCGCAGTCGCCCGCGCAGTTGTTTGGCGACCAGACGGCCCGTGTACAAAATCGCAATGTCCGCAGGCAGGACGCTTTCGTCTCGAATCCATTCGATCAGTTGATTGCCAATGGCATCCACTTGCTGTTCGATTGCGGTGAAGACGCGGTAAATCGGCAGCGGGCCGTCGACGTGATTGTGACGCACTTTCCACCACGTGTTGTCGTCGCGGTCGACCGCTTCGATCAGTCCCTGCTCGATCAGGTGTTGATGTTCGGGCGATCGATCGGGCGATTCCAGCCGGTACAGCACGTTCAACGCAAATTCGTTGATGACTTGCGTTCCTCGAAAACTCTCGCGCATCACCGTCCGCTCTTGGACCACATCCAGGCCAAGTTCGTCCCAGTGAATCGTATGCGTTCCGTCGAGGTCTTGGGCGTCGTCGTAGAGCAAAGTGATGGTTCGCGAACGAGAGTCGCCTTCAATCGCCGGATGCACGTGTCGCGACAAGAGTCGAATCGTTGGTGTGCCCAGATCCTGTGCCTCGTCAATGAACAACGCATGGCAACGAGGTTCTATTTCGTTGGGCGGCTGTTTGGTGAGGAAGGTGGCGGCCAACCGGTCATAGTGGACATCCGCGTAAACCTTGACACCGATCTCGCGCAAGAGTCCTTCGAGCAACTCGCGCACGTGAAACACTTCCACACGATGCCAAGGAAAGGGCGTGTCGTTCGCGTAACCGCTCCAGGCTTCCTCAATCGTGCGATGAATCAGTTCTTTTGCGGATGCATTTCCGTAAACGGCCCAGACGATGGCGCGCGCATCCTTGGACAACTGGTCCACGGTTTTGACCAACGCGTTGGCCATGACGACCGTCTTGCCGCTGCCAGCCACGCCATGCACGAGCCGCGTGCGGCCGATCACATCGTCGCCACACAGCCGCTGCTGTTCGGCGTTGAGAACCACTCGCAGTTTTTTACGCTGGCCAATTTGGTAGCCGAGGCGATTGGGGTCTTCGGCAATCTTCTCCGGAACCGTGTAGCCAAGATGATCCGAGACGTATTTCCATTGTTGGCCATCACTGGTCGTCACCAGAACACGACGCGCCATGTGCGAAACCAACGGTTGCAGAAACGACTGCTGCATCTCCGCGCGGCTGGCCAACAAAATGACAAATTCGCGAGCAGCACTCAGACCGGCCGTGACCATCCGACGCCAATCGTTGGCTTGCCAGGTCGTGCTGCCGGCGTTGACGGGATCGAAAATGACGATGTCGGCCTCAATCTCCGAAGACCCTGACGTGGTCGTGGCCAACCACCGATGCATGCCTTCCTCGGAGAAATAGCGAGCGATTTGTCGGGCCTGTTGAACAAATGGCGTGACGAAGAGACCTCGCATTGCACGTATCTGCTCGTCGGCGAACAGCTTTTTCAACACCGACAATGTTTTGGGACGTGTCCAACTGTTTGGACCGCGACCGGGTTCGGCATTGGCGGTTAGATCGTCTTCGGTGTCGTCATCCAGTACGTACCAGACGCTGCGCGGAAGTCGCGAAAAACTATCGGGCAACACCGACTCGCGACGCTCAATCTGTTCGTCACATTGCAGAAGCTTATTGTACTGGTAATCCGAAACCAATTCGCAAATGTCCGGATGCATGCGGTCTTGCTGGTCGAAAACGAAAACGTAGGGACCTCTTTGCTTGACGTTGATCAGGTCATCCATGCCGCTGCGCGACAACCAGGTTGCCCGGCCGCTGGGCAACACTCGACAGTTAGACTTGCTTGGGCAGTGTCGTTTCGGGTCGCCAACCAGAATCACGCGGCGGGCAGCAAGCAACGAAATGACAGCCAACTGAGCACGGGGAATCATACCGACATGATCCACGACGACCGTTGTGAACGGTGCGCGTCCCTGCGCAAACATGGCGCGAAACACCTTTTGGCCGACGGACGCGATGGCTTGATCCACGCCACACATGACGACACGCATTTCAGGCGACAGCAGTAAGCGATCGGATCGTTCTTGGAGTTGGCCGCGGAGCTGTTTGATGAGGTTCTCGACGTTGCTGCGCTCGTCGCCGGTTGCGGAACGGAGTCGATGATGAAGCCGGAGTAGATTCGAGAGCAACTGCGATTCGCTGCATCGCAACATGTCGTTCAGGCCCGCGCGGATGTAGCTGTTTTGGTACGGCGTTCGGCCAAGGCGTTGGATGCTTCCCGATTCGATCGTGCCGCTCGATTGGACAAGCAATTCACTGCCAATCGCCCGGCTCAATAAATCGAGCGACTTGTTCGTGGCGGACACGACGAGGATGCGTTCGTTGTTGTTGCAGGCTTGGGCGATTAGCTTTGCAATGAGCGGCTGAGAGTTCGTTCCGGGCGGCGACCAGATGACGCTCCAGGAATGTCGCCAAATCGATTCAAATCGCGGCAATACACTCGTGACTTCTCCCACCAAGTGTGGATGAACACGGCCGCGGGTCGCGCTAAGTCGCGATGCCAATGCACGACGAAAGTGTTCGAACTGGGGACGACAGAAGATCGGATGCAGCCCCGTGGCGTCGCGTTGAAGCTGAACGTAAAACGTGCCCGTGGTGGGGCGCCGCGCGGGATCGTTGGAACACACAAACAGCCGCCGCCGGACTCGATCCACTTCGACAATTTCGCCGGACCAAGCTGTTTCGAGAGAGTTCAATCCAGCGGGACCGCTGACGTCGCCCGTCGAGCCGTTGACTTGCCGACGAAACTCATCCGGGCTGCGCGGACAGAGTACAAGCGACGATTCCCACGTCCAATCGAAATCGACCGAATCGCCGATCTCCAGTGCGTACAGCGTAAACGGAGTTTGCCACGATTGCCGCCCGTCCTTCAATCGTCGCACGCAGTAGCAGCGGACTTTTTTCCACTGGGCCGAATGGCGGCACGCCCATTTGATCGCGTCGGCAGCCTCATCGAGAAACTCCAACGGTCCACCCGGCAGATTCAATTCAATAGGGAATGCCGCAAGGTTCTGGCTTTGGGTTGGAGTGAGAGACATTGGTTTTCGGCCCCGGCCGAACGCGGACCACGAGTTGTGTCGGACCAGCTAAAGAACAAGTTGGATATGTTCACAACCTGTCCCCGCGAATTGCGCCGCTGTGGAGCCAATTATCCTCTACATCCTAGGTCAGAGCAACTAACTGGCGCGCTGGTAGGCTTTTAGGCGAGCGGCGGGTGAAAAATTACCGTAGGACGGATTTCCAATCCGTCTGGGACGGTTTGAAAAACCGTCCTACTGGAAAGTCACTTCCTACCACTCGCCTCAGTCGTCCTGGGGCGCGTCATTCGTCGCAGATGGCGGAGTGATGGCTGGTGAGTCGACCGTTGGCAGTAGCGATGGGTCAAACCCCGCAAACGATTGCGTGTTCGGCTGGTTTAGCGATTCGCGCAACTGGTAGTCCGAAACTGTGTGCGTGTGCACGGAATTGGGGTCGCCAAGATTCGAAAACTTGTTCTTGAATTCCGTGTCTTCGCGAATCGGTTGATTCCAGATATTGGGCGTGATCAGATCAAATTTGTTCTCGTCCACATTGAACCAATTGGGGTTCATTCGCGTCAACTCGGATTCGAATCGGAAATCCGTTAACTCACTTCGATTCGGCAACACGCGCCAAATGATTCCGCCCTGATGGAAATAGCAAAAAGACGCGTTAAACTCCAAGTCGTTTTCCAGGTCTTGGTCATCGGGAATGCCATCGTGCTGGAGCAACGCCACTTCAGGATCGGTTTCAAAGATGCAGTTGTGGCTCTCGATACGCAAGTGAATCTGATGCGGCGCATCGACGCTTGCGCTCACAAGGCAAATGCCTTTGCCCAACGCACACGTGACGTGGTCAAGGTGAACTTGCATCGTTCCTGCCCACGTCTCGACCATCGCACCCAAAGCTTCCAGCAGGCGTTCGTTGGTCACCAACAGTCCTTGTTCCCAATTCAGCTTAAACGGCGTCGCTCGTTCGGCCCTGATCAGTGTCGCTTGACCGCGCGCGATACATCGTTTGAGAATAATCGCGGGCGGGTCGTAGACAACTATCTTGGTTTCATCAGACGTCATTTCTGGAAACGGCGGTTCTTCAATTTCGAAGAAAGCCACCATTTGCTGCAATTGTTGCCCATCATCGCCGGCGTTCTCGATCGTCATCGTGCAGTCACGCAAGTCGACCGCGATTACGCTGTAGAGGTGAAATAGCGACCAGCCGTCAGCCGTGTCTTTCGGCAGACGCAGATGAAAATGAATGCCCTTCCAAGAGGTTTCTCCCCCAATCACGCCGATCATGTTGCCGTCGGCCACAATGTCCTTTTCCGTGGGAGCGAACACAAGTTCCGGTTTGAAGTGCTGCCCGGCACGAATGGTCAACGATTCCATGCGGATGTCAAACGGTTCGACGAGCAAAGGACCGTCAAACCACAATTCGATCGCCTGAAGTTCGGGCAACCCCGCCGCCCGTCGACAGGCTTCTTCAAGCGTATCGACGATATCCGCATCGACTGGGATCTCTGCATCGATTGGACCGACGATCAACAATCGAGTAGGAATGAATGCAGGTTCCTCCACACCCGCGGGATGCAACTTCGCCACAGACAGATCGTGCTGCGCGTCGTTGCCGACGGTTAGTCCAGCTCCATCGAGATCAGAGTTTTGGGTGACAGCTAATTTGGCATCGGATGGCGGCAACCCGAGGTTGCCAGTTTCGGAGCCGATTTTGGCCACCACCGAATCTAAGGCATTGGGTGCGTTCAACGAGACGATGTTAGCGGGTTCGACCGCGTCGCTGGCAGGTGAGGTTGTCGTGCCGTCGTCATGGTTTTGTGGATCCGACGACGTTTGATCGGTCTTGTCCGCCGCCTGTGTTGCTGAGTCATTTTTGGAAGCGGCTGAATCACTGTCACTGTCCGACGTCTCAGCATTCGCCTCAATGGCGGTCAATGAGCCCTTGACGGTTTCCGTCTTGGGGGAATTCCATCGTGGCGGTGAACTTGGCTCATCCTGAATCGGCCAGAAACGGTCCAGCACCACGACGGCAAATATCAAACCGGCGATGGGGAGAATAATCGGCAACGTTCGCTGCCACCAGGTGGGATGATCGTCGATCGGCGTGATCCAAACCGTTCCACCGTGACTGGCACCATGAAGCCCCAACTGTTCGACCAATAACAATAGTTCGCCAATCAACTCGCTGGGTGCCTGAAACCTTTCTTCCGGATGGCGGGCGAGCAGCCGGTTGAGAATGTCGATGACTTCTTCGGGCAATTCCGGACGATAAAGGCGCGGGTCGGGACGTTCGTCGCTGGTATGGCTAAGTAGTTTTTGTAGCACTGTGCCGTTGGGAAAGGGAGGTCGGCCCGCCAGCATGAAATAGAGCGTACAGCCAAGCGAGTAGAGATCACTGCGCACGTCCGCACTGCGTGGATCCCGTGCTTGTTCCGGAGAAATATAGTCGAACGTTCCCAGCGTCACGCCGCTGGCCGTCAAATCATGGTCCGTCGATTCGACTTGATGCAGCCGGGCAAGTCCCATGTCGACTAGCTTGACATGTCCGTCCGCCGTGACCAAGACGTTCGATGGTTTGATGTCTCGATGTACGACGTCGCGCTGATGAGCGTGTTCCAAAGCTTCCGCAACTTGCAGCGTGAAATTGATCGCGGTTTCCAACGGCAGTGGGCCATCCCGACCGACGTAATCGCGAATATTCAATCCTTCGATGTGCTCAAAGACGATGTAGTGCCAGCCTTTGTCCTCGCCGACGTAGTGCACTCGCGCGATATTATCATGATCCAGACGTGCTCCGCTTTGAGCTTCGTTTTTGAATCGTTGAACAATCTCTTCGTCGTTTTGTCCACGCGACAGCACTTTGACGGCGACGGTTCGATTGAGCATCGAATCGGTCGCTCGGAACACAGCCCCCATGCCGCCACCACCGATGAATTTCTCCAGATGAAAATGTCCGAGCGTTTCGCCTTCTAACGCAACGCCCATTTCCAACGGATTGGACGGACCAGAATCTGGCATTCCACCTATGGGCGGCGATTTCGAAATGACCGTCTCCTGGGGATTGGAGGCACCCAGTGGTGGCGAAGAGTTGTTTTCATCGTCAACAGTCGGTGGTGATGGCAAGCCATCGGACGCATCAGTAGGTGGATTCTCCGCGTTGGGGACGGGCACATGCGCAACCGCAGAGTCTCCGGACCAAGGTTGCTCTTGGCTTGGAGGATCAATCGATGCGTGTGAGCTTTGATCCGACATTCAATTTGCGCCAATCAAGCCGTGCCAAAAAAGATGAGTCACAATCACTACGGCGAATCCTATGATTGTGTTTCAAACAACTTCCGGCATAAGCTCGAACTGTGGGCCAGTGGACGACCGTCCTTAAGAATAGATGCACGTCTGGTCCAGATTTGTTACGCTAACTCCGATTTTAACCAACAAATTCTTATTCGTCAAATTTAAAGTCCAGCGTTGTCAAGGGTTACGGACATCAGTGAATTCCTTATGTTGGCCAACTCATTCTTGCCATCTACTTTTTTCTGTACATCAATCGGAGTACCTATGTATTTGACGCAAAAGCACAATTCTCGATCTTGTCTCGTTGGCGCGTTGATCGTTGGCTGGGTTTGTTCGTTTGTTCAAACCGCCATATGTGCTGAGCCGAGCAAGCCAAACATATTGATGATTTTCGTGGATGATTTGGGTTATGGGGACCTTTCTTCCTACGGAGCAGAGGATCTGAAGTCGCCTCACATCGACCAGCTTGTTGCAGCAGGAATGAGGTTTGACGAATTCTATGCAAACTGCCCAGTCTGCTCACCCACGCGCGCGTCGCTGCTGACCGGTCGCTACCCAGAATTGGTGGGCGTCCCCGGGGTCATCCGCACCCACCCGGAAAACAACTGGGGTGAACTTGCCAAAGACGCGATTCTGCTTCCCGAGATTTTGAATCGGGCAGACTATCACACAGCAATCGTTGGCAAGTGGCATCTTGGCCTGGAAGATCCCAATCGTCCGAACGATCGCGGTTTTGATTTCTTCCACGGCTGGCTGGGCGACATGATGGACGACTATTACAAACACCGCCGCCACGGCATCAACTACATGCGACACAATCAAAAAGAAATTGATCCGCCGGGACACGCGACCGATCTCTTTACGGAATGGGCGTGCAGTTATTTGGACGACCGAGCAAAATCTGACGAGCCCTTTTTCCTTTACTTGGCCTACAACGCACCGCACACGCCAATCCAGCCGCCGCAAGAGTGGATCGAAAAAGTCATGCAACGTGAAGCAGGGATCAGCGATCGACGCGCGAAACTCGTCGCGTTGATCGAACACATGGACGACGGCATCGGCAAAGTCGTGGCGAGATTAAAAGCCACGGGACTGGCCGAGAATACACTTGTCATTTTCTCATCCGACAATGGCGGACAACTCAATGTGGGCGCAAACAACGGCCCGCTGCGTGACGGCAAGCAGAGTATGTACGAAGGGGGCTTGAAAGTATCCACGTGCGCCGTCTGGCCCGGCATGATTAAACCGGGCTCGCGTTCAACGCTCAGGGGCATCACGATGGACTTGTATCCGACGATCTGCGAAGCCGCCGGCGTCGATGTCGAACACACAATCGAAGGACGATCCATCTTGCCGACATTGCTAGGCAAGCAGCAAGATTCTAGTGACCGTGACCTTTTCTTTCATCGTCGCGAAGGCGGCGAGCGATACGCGGGGCTGACGACTAACGCCGTGCGTCGCGGTGACTGGAAGTTGCTGCAAAACAGTCCATTTGCTCCGTTGGAGTTGTACAACTTGGCCGACGACCCGCTGGAAGAAAACGACTTGAGCATGAAGAATCGAAGAGAATTCCGCGAATTGTCTGCCGCATTGCGTGTGCAGGTGCAGCGTGGCGGGGCAGTGCCTTGGCAAGCACCCGCGCGACGTGACGCCCCATGACGGCCGACTTCGGAAGTTGCTTTGGTGCAATTGCGTTCCACGCCTTGAAAATAGAACCCAATATCCGACAATGAATTGCCCCGAACCACACAGACCGTTAAGGACATCCCATGCCAGCCATGAACGCCGAAGTTTCCCATTCGCTTGGAAGAGAAGAGGCTCTGGAACGACTCAGAAGTTTCTCAGAGAAAATCCGTGACAAATACAAGGGGCAAGTCAGTGACATGGAAGAATCGTGGGCGGACGAGACCCTGAACTTTTCCTTCAAATCGTTCGGTTTTAAGGTGAGCGGCAGTTTGATAGTTGGCGACGATTCGGTGAAATTGGATGGCAAGCTTCCGATCGCTGCGATGGTGTTTAAAGGCAAAATACAGCAGGAATTTGTGGATCAGTTGAACAAACTTCTTAGTTAGCCGAATTCCAAAATACACCTCCTTTGGCGGCTCTGGTTATACTACTTTGCTTGATTTCTCGCGTATTCAGCGAAACCCATTGGATTAAAATGGGTTCAAACCCATAAGGCGATCGGTCAGAAGGAAGATACCGTAGTGGGATTCGCCAGAATTCCCTGAGCACAAGGAATTCTGGCGAATTCCACTACGTCCGGTGTGAACTCATTGGCCGATCGCCTAAGCACACCCCACCAAATTCACACCTCGCTGTGTACTCAAACGCACAAATTCAGTTACTCCTACACCTTTACCCTCCCAATCTGTTTCACTGGAGCAAGAAATGAAGATTTCTCATCGCGCAATCATTTGCGCCATCACGTTGTCATTTGCAATTCTGGCCAATTCCGCCTCGGCTCAACCTGGTCGTGGACCCGGTGGTCGCGGACCAGGCGGTGGCCCGGGTGCTGGAGGATTGGACCTGCTCAGAAGTGAAGTGGTTCAAAAGGAACTGGAATTAGTCGATGACCAAATCGACAAGCTTCGTGACCTTGGCGAGGAAATGCGCAATGCCATGCGTGAAGTTTTTCAAGGGATCGATTTCCGCAACATGACCGAAGAAGATCGCAATGCACTTCGAGAGAAGATGCGCGAGGCCACCGGCGACATCCGCGAAAAGTTGGAAGAAATCTTGCTTCCACATCAACGGGAACGTTTTCAGCAACTACAGCTCCAAGCACAGATGCGTGGCAGCACTGCGAGAGCGCTGGGCAGTGAAGCCGTGCGTGAAGCGCTCGGCATCAGCGAAGATCAAGTCAATGAGCTACGCGAGAAGGCCGAGCAGGCGAACCGAGAGTTGAATGAAAAGATCCAGAAGCTGCGCGAAGAAGCTCGGACGGAGTTGCTCGAGTCCGTCTTGAGCAAAGAACAACTTGCCAAGTTTGAGGAATTGCTGGGCGAGCCGTTTCAGTTTCCGCAACCACAATTCGGCCGTGGCCCTGGACAGGGCGGTGGTCGAGGTCCGGGTGGCGGCGATGGGCAAGGCCGACGCCGAGGCGATGGCGAAGGTGGCCGACGTGAGCGACCGGAAACGGAATAACTTTGGATAGAACAATGTAGTCGCAAGATCAGCAGCCCGGCTGTTCGCAACAGCCGGGCTGCTATGCGATTTGCGAAACTCAACCGACGAAGGTGGAGTATCATCAGATAGTATGGAAGCAGGCGAAATTCTTTTACGACGTGGTTTGCTTGACGAAGGTCAACTGGAGCGTTCGCGCAGCGCCAGCGGCGACGGTGCGCAACTTGTCGAGAGCGCCGTTGAGATGGGTTTCGTGGACGAGGAATCCGCGTTACGGGCGGTCGGCGAAGAAGTGGGGCTCGATTTTCTGGATCTCAATGAAGTTGACGTCGATCTGTCGCTGCTCGATGATTTTCCACAAAAAGTGATTCATCGCCAGTCGCTGTTCCCGATTCGCCGCGAGAACGGTTCGTTGGTCGTGGCGACGAGCGACCCGTTCGACCTCTATCCGATCGACGAAGTCAGCGCGACCACCGGGTTGTCGGTGATTCCGGTGCTGGCCAGCCGGTTGGGCATCTCCAAGCTAATCAAAACACACCTAGGCGTCGGCAGCGAAACGGTGGAGGGTTTGATCGAGGCTCGCGGCGACGACAACGGAGTTGAACTGCTCGACGACATTGAGACGGACGGGTCGGAACTTTCGGAAATGGCGCAGGAAGCGTCCGTCGTGCGTTTGGTGAACGAGATTCTGTTGGAAGCGATCGAGTCACGGGCCAGTGACGTGCACATCGAGTCGCAATCGTCGGGCGTCGTGATTCGCTATCGCATCGACGGCATTTTGCATCCGCAGCCTGTGCCCGCCGAAATCCATCGGTTTCAAGCGGCAATCATCAGCCGACTCAAAATCATGGCTCGGCTGAACATCGCCGAGAAACGTTTGCCGCAAGACGGCCGGATCAAACTGCGAGTACAAGGCCGCGAGGTCGACGTCCGCGTGAGCGTCATGCCGATGATCCATGGCGAAGGCCTGGTGATGCGTATCTTGGACAAAGGTGCGATGGTGTTTGACTTGCGCAGCCTGGGCATGGAACAAGAGATCTATGACAAATTCGGTGCTCTCATTCGCATGCCTCACGGGATTATTCTCGTCACGGGGCCGACTGGTTCGGGAAAAACAACGACACTGTACAGCTCGTTGTTGGAAATTCGCAGTGCCGAAAACAAGATCATCACCACCGAGGACCCCGTCGAATATCAGCTCGAAGGGATCAACCAAATCCAGGTCCATCCCAAGATCGGGCTGACTTTCGCTCATTCGTTGCGGAGCATTTTGCGTCACGATCCCGATATTGTGCTGGTCGGCGAAATCCGAGATTTGGAAACGGCCGAAAACGCGATCCAAGCGTCGTTAACCGGCCACCTCGTTTTTAGCACGCTGCACACGAACGACGCAGCGGGAGCGTACACGCGGTTGGCCGACATGGGCGTCGAACCGTTTTTAGTCGCCAGCACGGTCGAAGCGGTCATGGCCCAGCGATTGGTGCGCCGGCTGTGCGAGAAATGCAAAGAGGAATTCACACCCTCACACGAAGATTTGCCGTCCGACTTTCCCTTCGAGCAACTCGGAGGACAAGCGATTTTTCGCAACATCGGCTGCCGCCAATGCCGCGGCGTTGGTTATAGTGGAAGAATGGGCATCTACGAGCTGTTGATCACGTCCGAACGTGTCCGGCAAATGGCCCATGACAACATCAGCACTTGGGAAATCAAAAAAGCCGCCGCCGCGGACGGCATGGCCACACTCCGTGATGATGCCTGGAAAAAAGTGCTCGCCGGAAAAACGTCCGTTGACGAAGTGCTGCGAGTGACCAAAGGCGACCAGATAGTTCAATGACGAAATACCTAAATACCCAATGACGAA
>CAYFJO010000103.1:0-24058 GCA_964343305.1 uncultured Pirellulaceae bacterium
TCACCACTTGCGATTCTCACCATCGCGAGATGTGCGAGTTGCTACCAAATCATTTGGATAGTAATTGCTTGTACGCGGGTAACTTAGAGCAAGCAATGTCAGGATAAATGGGGTTGCAATTACGATGACGCAACGAAGAAAGGGAATTCCACAGGGGAGCAAGGTTGACGCAAACGCAGCTAAAGGAAAGATCACGCAAATACTGAAAGTGAACGGAGAACGGTAGAACAGACAATGCGATAGTACAAATGCCATGATCGCCACAATGATGGCCGAGCGAATTGCCGTTTCCCATCGCAACATCACTTATTCTCCACTGTCAATGGATCGCGTTAGCGTGACAGCAGTTTGTTTTCCCAGCCTTTGCGATACTTCTTGTGGACAAATTGATTCGCGGCGTCGTTGTTGGTGACGCGCAATTGTTCGGTGTCCCATTCCAGCTTTTCTTCCGGAAAGCGAATCGCGATCGTGCCCAGTAGCACGGTTTCTGTCAGTGGACCGGAATAATCGAAATGGGATGTCGCCTTGCCATTGCCTTTGCAAGCGTTGGTCCATTGCAGGTAGTGATCATCGCCGGTCGCTAGTTTGACTTCAACCCCGGCGAATTCACTTTCGGGCCACAGAGTTGGATTGCCACCATGCCTGCATAACATTACGCCTTTTTCGCCAATTAGCAGGCATCCGTTATCGGGCACCGACTGGCCCTTGGGCAGTTGCGCAAGCTCGGCCGACGGTTTCTTGCCCCCATCGTGCCAAGTCATTTGGATCGTCTCACCGGAAGTATATTGCGTTTTGGGGAATTCGTAGTGGATGACTCCCCAGTTGGGAAAGGTCTCTTTGTTGGGAGTCGGACCGGACGACCAAACGCGTTTGGGTGCCTTGAGTTCCAGGCTCCAGACAACGGGATCAATGATATGGCACCCCATGTCGCCCAGCGCACCGACTCCGAAATCCAGCCAGCCACGCCAATTGAACGGATGATAAACACCTCGACCGCGCTTGCTGTTCTCTTGAGGACCGACGAAGGGACGAAACGGCGCGACGCCGATCCAATTGTCCCAGTGCAGATGCTTTGGCACTTCGTCTTTGCCCTTTGGGCGTCCGATACCCTGCGGCCAAATCGGCCGATTCGACCAGGCGTGGGCTTCTTTGACTTTGCCAATCACGCCGCTTTGTACGAGTTCGACCACGGTTCGGTATCCTTGGCCGCTGTGTCCCTGATTGCCCATCTGCGTCACGACGCCAAACTTCTTTGCCAACAAACGCATTTGACGAGCTTCGAACACCGTGTGCGCCAGCGGCTTTTGGACATAAACATGTTTGCCCAATTCCATCGCCGCCGCCGCCGCGGGTGCATGCATGTGGTCGGGGGTCGAAACGGTCACGGCGTCGATGTCTTTTTGTTCGAGCAGCTTTCGCCAATCAGTGTAGACCTTGGCATCGGGATACGTCTTCTCGGCCGTGCCCAGCGTGTTTTCGTCAACGTCACAGATCGCAACCACATTTTGACCAACCGACGTGCTAGCGATGTCGCCACGACCTTTGCCGCCGACACCAATTGCGGCGATGTTCAAACGATCAGACGGCGCGGCTTGGGTCACAGAAGAAAGAACCAGCGGCGCGGCGGCGGCAGCGGCTGTGGAATTCTTGATAAACGTTCGACGGTTTGTGCGATGGGACATGTTCATTTCGCTCCAGCAGTTGAGTTGGAATAAGCGAGTCCATGATAATCGATCGCGGGAGCAGAAACACGACACGTGCAAAGGGGCGATGCGCCTCATAATCGTCAAGCTTTTCCAGAGTTTTCGACGTTCAAGTCAGTTTTGGAGGCATCAACGGGGATTTTTTTCGTGTGTGGCCTACCACCCCGCAACCCATAACGCAAACCATTACAACAACTTGCGCCCGTGCCTCTACAATCCCCAAAAACGAAATGATCGCGAAGATCGGCAAAATCGAAAAAAACCTACCATTCCACATCCCTGCCTACCGAAAACTATTATCAGGCAATTGAGAACAGTACAGCCGAGGTTGCGCCGGGGGGACCAGTCGCAGCTCGCGGCCGATGGTCTATCCCTTCGGTTCGCTCGTCCCTCCTAGAACAATCCTTGCCGGTTTTCTCTGGCCCTTGTCACTAACTTGTCACTCATCTTTTCCGCGAAGACCGGACAACATCCAAATCGTGCGTTTTTTGAGCGCTCCGCAATCAACGTTCGATTTTGTTACCGGCACGGTGGGAACAAAGCAGACAAATAAGCATTTCCACTAAGGAGAGGGACCCATGCGACGTTTCACGGTTTTATTGGCAATCATAGGGATCGGCTTGTTGGTGCCCGCCACAGTTTCAGCCGATCAACAACAGGATCAACTCATCGCGCAAGAAGTGATGCGAAAGCTGGGCCAGCAGAAGAAGCTTGGCAGGTTAAAGAACTTCAAACTCGATCTGCAAGTCGAAAAAGGTGTCGTGACTCTTATCGGGCACGTGGCTGAGCCAAGTCAACGCTACTTGGTTTTGGATCTTGCCCGCCGTGTGCGCGGCGTGAACCAAGTTGTCAACGGTATCAAGGTTCAGGATGCCGTCCCGACGCCGGCCACACCACAAGCACCGCCAGTCGCTTCGCTTGAGCCGGTCAAGAAGTCGGTGGTGCCGTCCACCGCACAGAACGCTCCGGCACCGCAACCGAAGCAGGCTGCCTTGCAACCAGCCGCTCATCGTAAAAACTTGCCAACACCCGACGGCAACGACAATCGCATTGCACAACACATCACTGGGAAACTGAAAGATGCCAAAGAGTCCGGAAAACTGAAGGGTTTCGGCATCAACATGCAGGTCGACCAGAGTGTGGTCTGGCTGAAAGGCCGGGTTTCGTCCGAGCAGCAACTTTCCGTGGTGCTGGACATCGCTCGCTTTACGCCAGGCGTGAAAAAGGTCGTCAACGAAATGGCCATTCAATCAGGTCAAGTTGCAGCGGCGCCAAAGGGAGATGCGACTTCAAGACGGCAGTCGTCGTTGCCGGTCGCCAAGTCTCGAGTGCCAGCGAACGATGTTGCGAACAACCTGGCACGCACTGTCAGTCAGCAGCAAGCAGCAAGCAAAGCGAGTGTTCCGGTTCCGGTTGGAAAAGGCGTCACACCCAGTGCCAACGGTTTGGTTCAACCAGCACAGGCCAACATGCAAGCTCAACTGATTGGCCCGCCACCCGCGACCAGCGACCCAGTTGTTCCACAAGCAGTTCCATCACACAGGATTCCAATGCAAAAGATGGCGCCGACGCAAAAGATAGCGCCGACGCAGCAGATGGTGCCGACGCAACAGATCGTGCCGACGCAACAGATCGTTCCGACGCAACAGATGATGCCGACACAGCAGATGATGCCGACGCAGCAGATGATGCCGACGCAGCAAATGATGCCGACACAGCAGATGATGCCGACGCAACAGATGATGCTGTCACAACGAATGATGCCGACGCATCGCCCGGCGAGCCAACGTCCAGTGCCGTTTGCTGTGGCTGGCGGTGCGGCACGGTCGCGGGGAATGATTCAGCCAGTTTCACAGCCGTCGAATTCCTATATCCCCACGCATCTGCCGGGTAATCCGATGGGTGCAATGCCAGCACAGCATGATCATCCGCAAATGCCAGGGTACGCTTGGCCCAGCTATGCGTCGCATCCCAACTATGGTGCGGTCACTTATCCCAAGCAGTACTCACCCACTGCCTGGCCATACATCGGACCGTTCTATCCTTATCCCCAAGTGCCACTTGGATGGCGGGAAGTGTCCCTCAAGTGGAAAGACGGCTGGTGGATGATGGACTTTAAAGACCGGCACGCACGCTAACTCCCAGCCGCGAGGCGAACTTCCAAACACGGTCGAGGCTTAGGAAGTTCTAGGCAGCCTCAAAGCAAAGAGTGTCCAGTAACTGCTTGGCACCGCAGTAAGGCTAAGGCTCCCAAAGTGTTAAGACGCTTTGGGAGCCTTTTTTGTCTTTTTTCTTTAGAGCCATCATATCCGGATTTTTTGACATTATCGGAAAAACCCGCAAGTTTTCCCCATCTTCACTCGATATCTAGCTTAAGGGATTTCATGTACTGCAGAGGAAGCTGCGATGTCACGTCGAAGTTACACACTGATCACAATCCTACTTGCTCTCGTCACCCTGAATTCGACGGGCTGCATTACCGGCGGACTTTCGCTCGGACCACTGGGTGTGCCGATTCCAGTGAGTCCTCTGTGGCAGAAGCGTTATGAAGATCGCTTCTTTGAACGTGAGCGTTACGACAACGTCCCGATTCTGGGGCCGATCACCGCTGGTGGTCCGACAACCGCTATGGATCCCCCATCGGATGACGAAGTGATTCGGGCGTTGGAAAAGGCGCGCCCGATGGAGGGTGGCATGCCGTTCCTGCACGAGGTTCAGCGCAACAACGTCCGCATCGTTAAAGAGAGAATCGCGGATTACATCGATCCACCACGCGTCTATCCGCTGATTGGTCCAGCCCAGTTACACCATGCTCATTACAAGTGCACGATTTACTTCAGCGAAAAGACGTGGGTTGGCTGGCCATTTCCTCACATGTTGGCTGACGACGAGGCGGTCGAAGTCATCTACATCGACCACAACCACTTCCACATGGTCGGCAACATGGACGCCGGCAAGGCAACCAACTACTAATTGTCTTTCCAATCAACAAACAACGAGCCCGGCTTTCTCGCGGAAGCTGGGCTTTTTTGATGAACTTCTCATGTTCAACGTGAGATGCCTTGTCTTTCGATTCCACATCGGGGAATCTATAGAGAATAAGTGAACCCCATCGTTGCAGAAATCACGGGCGATTGAGGGCAGCGAATTCCCAAAACGCAGCGAATAAGCCGGGAATACTGGCCCAGTACAAATTCGTTGCGTTCTTTGAATTCGTTGCCAAGATCTTACTTGTGGTGAAGTTTTCGTTCCGTCAAATGAAAGCCCTTTGACACAGAAGAGTACGGGTTGTTGAGTGCTTGTGTGGTCGTAGAACGGCTCTGTCATGTCGCAGACAAACATTCATTTCGTCACCGGTCGGCTCGCCGAGCATGCGCTGCGAAACGTCATCGAGCCGTTGTCCGGCGAGATCGGCTTTGACTACTCGGTCGCCGTGCTACCCATCACCGTCGCGGCATTGATGACTCCACAATGGATCGCTGAGCATCTGTCCGTCCCCGATGGCACGACTCGCATCTTGTTGCCTGGCTATTGTGAAGGCGACCTGGACGTCATTCGATCGCAACATTCTGCCGCGGTGGAACTCGGTCCACGGGATTTACGTCGGTTGCCCGAGTTCTTTGGACAGTCCGAGGTGTCGAGCGATTACGGTCGCTACGACATTGAGATCATTGCCGAGATCAATCACGCGCCACGACTGCCGGTTTGTGCGATTCTCGACGAAGCACGACGGTTGGCGGATGATGGGGCCGATTTGATTGACGTTGGATGTGATCCTGGCGATGCTTGGCAGGGAGTGGGTGATTGTGTGAAAACGCTGCGTGACGAAGGTCATCGTGTTTCGATCGACAGTTTGAATCCTGCCGAAATTGCACCCGCGGTTCGCGCAGGTGCCGAATTGGTTTTGTCCGTCAATTCAAGCAACCGCCACGCTGCCCAAGATTGGGGCTGCGAAGTGGTTGCCATCCCAGACGAGCCCCGTTCGCTCGCCGAACTCGATGAAACGATTGACATGCTTGCAAATCAGCGCATTCCTTTGCGAGTCGACCCCATTCTGGAACCGATCGCGTTTGGATTTGCAAGCAGTTTGGGGCGGTACCTCGAAGTGCGGCGCCGCTATCCGGACGTGGAAATGATGATGGGCATAGGCAATCTGACCGAGTTGACGGACGTCGATTCGGCAGGCGTGAATACGTTGCTGCTGGGATTCTGCCAAGAAGTTGGAATTCACAGCGTGCTGACTACACAGGTCATCAATTGGGCTCGATCCAGCGTCAGTGAATGCGACCTTGCCCGTCGACTGGTTTATCACGCCGTTTGCAACCAGATTCCGCCAAAACATCTGGAACGCAACCTTGTCGTGCTCCGAGATGAATTCATCGGCCAATATGGGGCCGAGCAACTCGCACAACTCGCCAAGCAAATCAAAGACAACAACTATCGAATCTTTGCCGAAGATGGCCGGCTTCATCTACTTGCGGCGGACCTGCAACTTGACGACACTGATCCTTTTAGATTGTTCGAACGCCTGCTGGTGTCGCAGCCGAAGAATGTCGACGCGTCGCATGCGTTTTACCTTGGATACGAAATGGCAAAGGCCGTGACCGCATTGGGTCTTGGCAAGAATTACGAACAAGACGAAGCACTCGACTGGGGTCATTTGACGATCGAAGAGAAACACCATCGTTTGAAGAGGTCGAAAGACTCGTCGTGATTTCGCCAGCACCCGACATCCCGACAACCGAGTCGCTCGCGGAACAAGCCCGTCTGCCCGTGGTTCAGCCATTGCCGACAGTTCCGGATGTCGAACAGGCGTTGCAGCGATTCTCGAAACAACCGCATTGCCTGTTTCTCGACAGCGCGATGCGTCACGCGGAACTCGGCCGTTATTCATTTCTCACCTGCGACCCGATTGATTATTTGGAAGTGGCGGGCGACGGAAGCGACGGGCTTGAGGAGCTGCGCCAACGATTGGATTCGTATTCCGCAAGCACCGTCGCAGGATTGCCGCCCTTTCAAGGTGGCGCGGCGGGACTGTTGTCTTACGATTTGTGCCACAGTCTGGAGCGATTGCCTCGCGCCGCATTCGACGAGTTTCAGTCGCCTGGCTTAGCGATCGGAATCTACGATGTCGTCGTTGCGATCGATCACACGTTAGATCAAGCGTGGATTATTTCGCACGGATTTCCTGAATGCGATGGCGAAAATCGCTGTCGACGTGCCATCGTGCGAGCCAACGAGTTTCGCTCTTGGCTTGAACAGCCAGTCGGCGAAGTCCCAGTCCACCAGACGGGCGATTGCATCGAACGCGGCGCGTTGGCACCACAATTTGCTGTCGACGAGACGGGACAACTGACCAGCAGTTTCACGGCCGAAGATTATCGCGACGCCGTCCAAAGAGCGATCGACTACATCCATGCAGGCGACGTGTTTCAAGTTAACCTCGCGCAGAGATTGCTGCATCCAGCAGCCGGTTCCGTGCTCGATTTGTACCTGCGATTGCGAAAGCGAAATCCAGCCACGTTTGCGGCGTATTTTGATCTGGGTAACTTTCAGATCGCGAGTGCCTCGCCCGAGCGATTCATCAGCGTGCGCGATCGTCAAGTCGAAGCTCGCCCCATCAAGGGCACACGCCCCGTAATCCGCCGTCCCGAAGCAGATTTATACGCGGGCGATGAACTCAGGCAGAGCGAAAAAGACCGCGCGGAAAACGTCATGATCACCGATCTGCTCCGCAACGACATTTCACGTGTTTGCCGCGCGGATAGTGTTCACGTGACGGATTTGTGTCGCTTGGAAGTTTACGAGTATGTGCAACATCTGGTTTCGGTCGTACGCGGCGAATTGGCCGACGGAAAGAACTCGCTGGACGCCGTTCGTGCGACATTCCCGGGCGGATCGGTCACCGGCGCGCCAAAAGTTCGTGCGATGGAGATCATCGCTGAATTAGAACCGACGGCCCGCGGCCCTTACTGTGGCTCGCTGGGTTACATCGGATTTGATGGCGCGCTGGATCTAAGCATCCTGATTCGCACCATCACCGCCGGACGCGGTTGGTGGCAATTGCCCGTCGGCGGCGGAATCATCGCCCAGTCCGATCCCGTTCGTGAATATGAAGAGACCTGGCATAAAGCAGTCGGTTTAATCAAGGCTCTGTCTTAACGTGATTCTGCTCATTGACAACTACGACAGTTTCGTCTTCAACCTCGCTCGATACTTTCAGCAGTTGGGCCAGGGAACGCGGGTCGTACGAAACGATGCGATGGATGCTGCTGGCGTCGAGGCTTTGAAACCAGATGCCATCGTGTTGTCGCCAGGGCCGTGCGGGCCAACGGAAGCAGGGAATTCGCTGAGAATCGTCGAAGCCGCGAAACAATCGATTCCGCTGCTGGGAATTTGCCTGGGCCATCAAACGATCGCGGAGGCATTTGGTGCCAAGATCGTGCGAACCTCTCCGGTGCATGGCCGCACAAGTTCCGTTGTTCATTCGGGTGACAGTGTTCTCACGGGCATCCAAAGTCCGTTTGATGCTTGTCGATATCATAGCTTGGCCGTGGACGAAGCAACGCTGCCCGCGGAAATCGGCGTCACCGCGAGGACTAGCGACGATGTGGTCATGGCGATTGCCCACGAGACGTTGCCCATTGTTGGCGTTCAATTCCACCCCGAATCCATACTAACGAAACCGGGATTTCGCATCCTTGCCAACTTCTTGCAGATCGCCGGAATCAGCATCCCAAACGATTGTCCAGGGTACGGCCGTGAACTACGTCCATGCCGGCGTGAAGCCGACAAGCTGCCCGACGTGCCCGTCACTTTTTGAAGCGAATCCACTGAGTTTTTGTGTGATCCTTGAAGGCATCGTAACGACGATCAACGACGATGACAGCGTGAACATTTCGCCGATGGGACCGATGGTGGACACCTCGATGTCGACGCTGACTTTGCGTCCATACCAAACTTCGACGACTTATCAAAACTTGCGGCGAGTGGGCCAGGGCATTTTCCATGTCACGGACGACGTTGAATTGCTCGCGCGTGCAGCGGTCAGCCGGTTGGAAGGACTGCCGAAGATGCGACCGGCTTCGGCGGTTACTGGAATGATTCTTGTCGATGCGTGCCGATGGTACGCGTTTGAAGTTTCATCGCTCGACGACCGCGAAGATCGGACCACCATCCAGTGCAAGATCGTTGATCGAGGCCGCCAGCGAGATTTTCTTGGATTCAATCGGGCGAAACATGCCGTCGTCGAAGCGGCGATTCTCGCGACGCGAACGCAATTCCTGCCCGCAGATGAGATCCTCGCGGAATTCGAACGGCTGGGCATGATCGTTGACAAGACGGCGGGCGAACAGGAACGGGTCGCTTTTGACTTTCTAAAAGAATTTGTCTGTGACGAATTGTGTTAACTGGTTCGCTGACCATCATCTTTCTGTCACACCCGATTCGCTTTGAGTTCCGCGAGTGGATAATGTGTGTCGCGCCAGCGGATGCCATTGTTCCAGAACGCTAGGACGGTGGACCGCAGTTGAATGTACACGAAAATGACCACCGTCAGGGGAAATGCGATCGAACACCACCAGCGTAGCCTGGCCTGCAATGCCGACGCCATGCATAACAACAGTAAGCACACGGCGATCAAGCCGTTCAAAACCTGAGTCGTCCCGGTCGTCAGAAAAACGCCGACGAATGGCCACACATGCATCGAAAGCGCGACCGTGGCCGAAAGCACAATGATCCACACTTGATAATCAACGCCCGAAAACGCATTCTTTTCCAGCCCAACGATCACCTCACTCAAAGATCCGTACCAAGGCACGTGCATCGTTTCGCTGGCATAGAGCATTTCTTGGCGGTAGCCGTTCTTCTTGACAAGTTTGCCGAGTTTCAAATCGTCGTCCGGCCGCATCGCAATGGCTTCGTGACCGCCGATCGCTTGATAAACTTCTGCCCGGATCAAATTAAACGCTCCGATGCCGACATGGCAGCGGCTTTTGGGATCGGTCACTTTCCAGGGTTTGATGAAACACGTGAAGTACAGCCCGAATGTGATGACAAACGATTCCAAGAACCAATTGGGCATCACGATGCGAGGCAAGATGGGCAGGTGGTCAAGTTGGTTTTCGGTGGCATATCGAATCGCTCGACGTAACACGGTTGGATCGAAAACCACGTCGGCGTCCGTGAACAGCAGCCACTCGCCGGTCGCAAGTTGCGCTCCCATTTCGAGCGCGTGATTCTTACCCAGCCAACCAGAAGGAAGTTCGTCGACGTGGATCACGCGAACGCGGCTGTCGCCACTGGCCAACTGGTCGATCATCGCACCAGTGGCGTCCGTCGAACGATCATTCACTGCGATGATTTCGAGGTTGCCGTAGTCCAATTCCAACAGCGACTTCAAAGCCGGTTCAATGTTCTTGGCTTCATTTCGCGCCGCCACCACCAGCGAAATTCGCGGCAAGTCGCCGACAAAAAGTGGATCCACATCCGCCAGTCGTCGAATACGCCGATTGCCGATCAAAACGTAGCTGCCGATGACCACGACGCTGAACAAAGTCAGCACCGCAAGCCAGAATAGAATCGGTCCAAGCACGATGCACTCCGTTGGATAGGAAAGAGAGGAAGGACTTTCATGGCCCACGGATGTCCCGGCCGGGCGGCGGTGGTGACGGCTGTTTCCAGTTGAATTCGTTTTCGTAGGAAATCGCAAGATACGGTGTGGCAAGTCGCTGGCCTCCTTTGAACTTCGACGTCAAGAGTGCGTCAAGCGTGCCGCTGGTCAACAGCGTGCGTTCAACGGGCCAAGTGGGCTTGCCGGTGTGCATCATCCGTTCAATGCCGCTGAGCAAGTGGGCGAAATGTTGAAACGGGCGTTCCTCTTGCGTCCAAAACAAAGTCGAAGCGGTTCGTCCATCTTCGTATCGCCAGGCACACGCCCATTCAAGCACGGCGTATTGCAGACAAAAGACGCAAACGCGCAAGCCATCCTTGTAATCGATAACCAACAAAACCGGTTCGCGCGCGACCTCTTCGATCGTTTTGCCCTTGGGAACCTTTTTCGCTCTCAACCGCAACAAAGTCTCGTCGAGCAAACGACGGTCGTAAACTCCGCGATCGGCCGCCTTCCAAACTTCGTCCCCTTCGATTGTGTACACCGATTGAACCCCTGTCTCGCCACCCGTGCGACGTTCAACCAACGATTGGACCATCTCCAGGGCGTGAAATCCATAGGCGTCGATCCGATGATACGAGACGGCAACGAGTTGCTTGATTTTGGCATCGCGTTTCAAATCGACCGGTGGGTAGCGCCACAGAATCGGCAGCGACGAGCCGGCCATCATCGGAATTCGCAAACGTTGGGCTTGATCGTAAATCCACTTGGCATCCTTCCACGTATCCGCCAGATGTTTGTCGCAGAAGACCGGAACAACCCGATCACTCTTTTCGAACACCTTGATGATCTCGCCGAACAGCCGCCGCTTGGGAAACATGAATTGTCCCGTCTCGGACTCAGGATACTTGCCGTGTTCGGCGATCAACAACACGCCGTCGACGGCCAGTTCGCCCGTCCCAAGTGTCAGCGCATCGGCGACGGTTTTGTAGATTGGGAATCCGTGTTTCTTCGACAATTCGCGACTCTTGTCGTTGTCCGGAACCTGGTCGGTATGGAGGGACACCAGATTCAGCTTGGGCCGCTTCCCTTTTCCATCCAATGTATCCGTTTGCAATAAACGGCTGACGATCACATCTGCATGCGAATTGTGATAGTACGTTGTGACAACGGCGGCGATGTTGGGGACTTTTTCCGTCTGTCCGATTACGGATCCTGTTGATAGCACGAAGAGTAAAAAGGCAATCCGAAATTGCATGGATCTACTCGCGGTTGTCGGGGTGGATGTGATTCGATTGATCTGGACCCATTTTAGTCGATTTGACAAACTCTCGCCCACTTCGATCCGAATTGTCCTCACGCTCAGGAGTTTGTCTCGTGAAAAACACTCAAATCTGGACAGTCGCCATTGCCTTGTTTCTAATTGGAATGACCGCTTGCGATGTGCTGGCGGGGTTCAAGCTTCCCAATCTGAACCCATTTGCAAAAAAGGATCCGGCTCCCAAACCAGCGCCGCCCAAGCCGCCGTCGAAGAGTATGCTTAGTTGGCCAAAGTTGCCGTCGTTGCCGAAAGTCAATTTGTTTCCACCGAAGAAACCAGGCGAACCTTCGACATGGCAAAAGATGAACGCAGGCACGAAGTCGTTCGTTGACAAGACGGTCGACTTTTTGAACCCCTGGGATTCCAAGCCCGCGCCAAAACAGAGCCGCAGAGTCACTGGCACGCAACGAGTCTACGACGGCAGTCCTTCGGCATCGAAACAGGAACCGAAAACAAAATCGGGCTTTCTGCCGAAGATATCGCTCCCGAATCCGTTCAAGCCATCGAAACCCGCCGCCGAGCCGCCGCGAGCTGTGAACGATTTTCTAAAACGTCCCCGACCGCCAATTGATTGAGGCTGTCGTAATTCGTTCCGCTCAAATCATCATTCGACCACCAAAATCAGTGGGCATCCATTAGTGTGCCGAACGCGCGAATTCGATCTGCCATTTCTCGATTTCGGCCGCGGAAACTTCTGCTTGATGAAGTACGAGTCGATATCTCAATACCAGCGGATCGGTTTTTGATAGAGCAACCGGTTCCTGTCCCGGATAGACAGGGTTTTGCATGCTTCCTCGCCGCCGAAGGATCCACCTTTGCGGAAAACCGGCCGACGATGGATGGCAGAGAATCGTGAGTCCGCTCTTGCTGTCCCCCGCAAAACTGGCAAGCATGTCGAGCCAAGGTCCGCCGTCGATCGCCGTTCTTTGCGGAGCCAGTTCGCCAGTTCTGCCAATGAAGCGAATATCGTCCGGCAGTCGAACTCGCACAGAGAATCCACCGTAGCCTTTGTCGTTATCGGAACCGCCCAACCGAATGTTTTCTTCCAGTGCACGCAAACGAATTTCGAAATCGATCATGCGATGTCTGTCGGTGCGCGGATGAATTTGAATTGCCGTTTTTTCGTCAACGAGCGGTTTTGGTTCGCCGTCTGGTCCGTTCCACTGCGACGATTTCCACAACACGCGTGTCTCCAGGATTGCGGACCCTGAATCGGTAACGTGTGTTTCCGCCGATTGCACATCCCATTGAAAATCCTTGCACGCCCAGCCATCGCCAATCATATTGTCGCCGACCCACAGTTGGTGCCAGGCCCAAAAGATGCCGCGGTGATGAAGGTGATCTTTGGGAAAGTCCTCGGTCAGCACGTTTCCATCCAGGTCGTAAAGGGGATGAATGTAATGAGCCCGTGGGTATTTGCCGTCTCGCGATTTGGTCTTGCGCTGGTAAAACAGCACGTCCGTCTTGCCCTCGCGAAACAGCAGACCTTCGTCGGTCTTCACCACATTGATCGATTGAGAGCGAGCATCGCCAGTCAACCAATCGAGCGTAAAGGATGCGAATGTGATGTGCTTGTAATCGTCGCGCTCGTAAAGAATGCCAATTCGGCCATCGTTGAGTTTTGTCAGGCAAGTGTATGCTGACGAGGGTTTGTAGATGGTTCTGCTGACTGGCCATGTTTTGCCTTCGTCAAGACTGAGCCGCACGGTGACGTTGTTGCGAGACCGGCTGGCGGGGTTGGCGAACAAGATGCGACTTTTACTCTTTTCACTGGGCCAAGAGTAGCGGAGGATGCTGGCCTGACATTGTGGCTCGACAAGCGTTTTGTCAAACGAGGTCTTCGACCAGGTTACTCCGCCGTCACGGCTGCGGGCGATCATGCGGACACCGGCCAAGTCGGGACGTCCTCCGGAACGAGCCCAATGATTGCGGGCGTTTAGCAGCAATTCGGATTGGCCGTCGACCATGGTCTCAACCGTCTGGCATTCGTTGGTGTGCAAGTCAGAGTCGCTTCCTAACTGCCAAGTTTTTCCATGATCGTCGCTAAAAAACATGTGAGCCGTGCTAGGTCCCGATTTGTCTTTCGTTTCGCGATGATACGCGGGAATGACCAAGCGTCCTTTGTGCGGACCATGCTTGATCTGAATGCCAATGCCCGGCCCCACGGCATAGAATCCCCACTGCGGTTTCTTGACGTCCTTGGTGATGTCGGTCGCCTTGGCCCACGTCAGGCCATCGTCCTTGCTGTGGGAGACCAGCACGTCCGCGCCGTTACGCTGCATTACCATCCAGATGACACTGTCCTCTTCGTCAATAACCACCGTTGGATTCGCAATCGTGACATTTTTATCACCACCTTCTTCATAAACCAGCCGCAACTTGCCCCACGTTCTCCCACCGTCCGTCGAACGTTTGAGCAGGACGTCGTTGTTGCCCAAGTCCTCGCGGCTGAACCGCCGGCCTTCGCAGAAGGCCAGGATGGTGCCCTTGTCGGTCGCGATCACTGCGGGAATACGAAATGTGTGATAGCCTTCGGTTCCGCTCACGAACACGTCGTTTTGAAGAAAATCGTCGTCGCCAACAACAGAACCAGTGGCGATAACAAGAAGCAAAAACGTTGTCGCAATACTTGGACAGGTGTTCATGGCAAGATCTCCTGCCACCAATGTGCGATAGTTGTCACGAGAATTCAAGTGGTTTTCATGGCCAGCATCCGAAGTAACTCAGCATTCGCATCGGGAAACTTATATTCTTTTAACGCTTCGCGCGACACCCACCGAAATGGTGCACTTGGTTCTGGGAAGGGAGATGCGGGCACGCAGTCGAAAATATGAAGCAGCAGAGTGCCGTGTGCATAGCGATGCAAATGCGACGAATATTGCCGGGCAACTTCAATCGCCAGTCCCGTCTCTTCGAGGCATTCACGTCTTGCGGCTTCTTCGGGAGTCTCGCCAGCCTCGACATCGATTTTTCCGCCAGGGAATTCCCAGAACGCAGCCAGCGGCACACCGTTGGGTCGCTGCCCGATGAGAAATCGCTCCCCGTCACGTACGACAGCAATCGCGATTTGGGTAGGCTCGGATGCCACGAATCAAGACATAGTCATTTAAGTTTGAAGTTCGTCCAACAAGCGGCCCGGCGAACCCATCATGTTGTATCCTGCATCGACGTGCAGGATTTCGCCAGTGATGCCGTCCGACATATCAGACAACAAGAATGCGCCGGTACGGCCAACTTCGTCGTGCGTAATGTTGCGTCCCATCGGCGAAACTTTTTCGTACAACGTTTCCATTCCCTTGGCACCGACCGCGGATGACGCCAGCGTCTTCAACGGTCCGGCGCTCAACGCGTTGACGCGAATCCCTTTCGGGCCCAGGTCGAATGCCGCATACTTCATCGCGCTGTCCAGCGCCGCTTTGCAGACACCCATGATGTTGTAGCCGGGCACACATCGTTCGCCACCGAAGTAGGTCATCGTCACGATCGAACTGCGATCGGACATAATGTCCTTCGCTGCGTTGGCAACAGCCAGCAAACTGTATGCGCTGATCTCCATCGCCAACTTGAAGCCTTCGCGGCTTGTCGCGACCGTTTCGCCGCAGAGGTCATCCAGTGTCGCAAAAGCGATCGAATGCAACAAAAAGTCGATCTGTCCAAACTCGTCTTTGGCCCTGGACATCACAGCCGCGATGTCATCGTCTGAACGGACGTCCAGCGGCAAGAGAAACTTGGCACCTTCATGACTATCCGTGCATTTGGCGACGCGACGATGGTTCTTCTTTTTGTCATCGTCAGGCTTGTCCGGCAGATGCGAGAATCCACACAGTCCACCCCCATCCAAAATCTCTTTTGCGATGGCCCAAGCGATGGACCGTTCGTTGGCCACGCCAAGAATCAAACCTTTTTTTCCATCAAACAACGCCATGAAAGGCACCTCACGATCGTCTAGTCCTGCGGTGTGGAATTTTGAACAGTAACAGAATACTCATTTGCCGATCTTTCGGCCATCGTGGATGACAATAACAAAGAATAATGAAAAAATGTAGTCCGTATGATCAATAATTAAGATCAATTACGCATCACATACGTAGAATCGTTAAATCTAATTGATGACATTCCCGTTTGCGTGGTGTACAATTGATAACTGCGACAGGGATTCAAATACATGTAAGGAGTTTTAAACGATGGACTTAGCAACCAAGAATCCGAACTCTGAATTAACTGGAACCGGTGCAAACATCACAAGAAAGGCGATGGATGCTCCGTCGGTCGCTGAATTCCTGGCGGCGTCAATGTCGTCAATTCGGGACACTTTGAGTGCCCATTATGTCGCAGTTGTCCGAGCCAGAAAAGGGAACTGGGAGACGCTTGGTGAAGACGGCTCATATGCAGCGCCGCTTCCGTACGAGTTGCTTGCGGAGGCACTAGATCGCGAGGGATTTGTTGATGGGGGCAGTTGGTTGGTGGCCCCGCTGAAACTGCAAAGTTCCGGACGCGAATTCTTGCTCGTGTCCGCAAGCGATCCAGTGGAGTCGACGGCTGATTCAGTCGATGTGCTGGCCGCAAGTCTTTGCGATGGCCTGGGCAGCGTTCGCGCTCGTCTCAAGACCCAGCGACGCGTGGTCCGACTGGAATCGATTCTGGAAATCGCTGCCGGCTGGAATCGAGCACAGGATATGGATTCGTTACTCACAAAGATGGCCGAGACGGCCACTCTTCGATTGGAGGCCGAGCGGGCCAGCATTTTCCTGTGGGACCGATCTCAGAAGACACTGATTGGTCGCCCGGCGCTTGGCGTTGAAGGACAGGAATTGTGCATTGCCGAAGACGCGGGTGTCGTTGGTCAAGTGATTCAGACTGGGCAATCGCGTCGTGTCGATGCGGACGTGAGTGAAGATCAAGCCGAGATCGACCGCGGTGTTGATAACCAACTTGGTTTTCAAACAAAGTCGCTTTTGTGTGTCCCGTTGTGTGGACGCGACGGAGAATTGTTTGGCGCGTTTGAAGTCATCAACAAGCAAGAAGGGAATTTCACGGATGAAGACGAGGAGGCATTGACGGAGTTGGCGACGCACGCGGCAATTGCGTTGGAGAATACACACGAGCGCGAGCAACTTCTGAAGGCGCGCAACCAGATGGCCGACCAGGCTGCCGAACGCGTCCGCTTGATCGGCGACTGTCCAGCGATCGAAGCGCTTCGATCCACGCTTCGGCGTGTGGCGAACACCGATTTGGCAATTCTCATCCTCGGCGAGAATGGAACGGGCAAAGAGGTGGTCAGCCAACTAATCCACTACTGGAGTTCGCGACGCAACGAACCGTTTGTGGCGGTCAACTGCGCGGCGCTAACCGAGACGCTGTTGGAAAGCGAACTGTTCGGCCACGAAAAAGGAGCTTTCACGGACGCGCACGAAAGCCGTCAGGGCAAGTTCGAACTGGCGACCGGCGGCACGTTATTCCTCGATGAAATTGGCGAAATGAGCCTGAGTGGTCAGGCCAAACTCTTGCGTGTGCTGGAAGAAAAGGTCGTGGTAAGGGTTGGTGGCTCGACGTCGATTCACACGGATGCCCGAGTCATCGCCGCCACGAACCAGGATCTGGCGGCCATGGTGCGTGAGCGAAGTTTCCGCGAGGATCTGTTCTTCCGGTTGAATGTTGTGACGATGGAACTGCCGCCGCTTCGAGACCGCGGCGATGATGTGCTGTTGCTGGCCGATCATTTTCTGAAAGGGTTTTCAGCCAAGGCACGCAGGCGTGCTCCCAAATTTACTGCCGCCGCGCGAAAGAGGCTCGTGGGCCATTCGTGGCCGGGCAATATCCGCGAGTTGCGCAACTTGATGGAACGGTTGGCTTACCTGTCCCAGGAAGACAAGATCGATGCCGCCGATCTGGCGTTTGTCTTGTCGGATCAGGATCCATCGACGGCTCTGATGTCGTTGGACTTGACGCTGAACGATGCGACACGAGCGTTTCAGGTCGAGTACATCAAGAAGCAAATCGAACGAGCCCGCAACAATATGACAGAGGCGGCCAAGCGTCTGGGACTTCACCGATCGAATTTGTATCGCAAGATGAGGCAATTGAATATGCCCACGACAGAAGAAGAGTGACCTGGCTGCGCCTGAATTCGACCGCTGTATTCACTTGCAATCCACAGAAAAACGAGCCCAGCTCAACACGGAGCATGGGCTCGTTCTCTTTTGTCGAAAGTGCAGCCTACCATCCCTGGCATGCCGCGGATTCTTACTAGTGATTTGTCAAAGTGAAAAGTTGGGGTGCCACTGGCTCTGCCAGTGCTTCGCGAGTACTAACACCATCAGGATTAGCACTGGCAGAGCCAGTGGCACACGATCCCAAAACTGAAAGTTGACAAAGCACTAGTCGTTGTACAACACTTTCACCACGCGCGATTTCCACCAACCCTCGCGATAGCTGGCGTCGCCTGGTGCGAAGGGCGGAGCTTCCGGTGGTGTATCCTCGATCGGCGGTGCAATGTCAGGACCGTCTTCCGCCGAGTATTCGGTCGGCTCGCCGCCGCCGTCACAGCCGCATCCGCCGTCGCAACCGCAGGTTGAGTCACAACAGGCTGTGTCACAACCACAGCACTTGTTGCAACGACAATGATGAAGGCGACTGAGAATCGTTTGAATCAGCGAAACGCGTTTTTTGCAACACGCAGGCTCGCAGCCACAGCTCGTGTCGCAACCGCACGAGTCGTCGCAACCGCACGAGTCGTCGCAACCACAAGTTGGATCATCGCAACCACAGTCGTCGTCACATCCGCAGTTTGCACAGCATGACGGTGTTGAGCAACAGTCGCAACTCGCGCCCTTCATGCCTAACATTTTGTTCAACAGTTCAAAACCGAAACTGTGGGTTGAGAGGCCGGCGCTCAAGACAAGCGCAGCGGCAAACATGTGCCACTTCATCGAAGCATTCTCCTTGTTCGAAAGGCACCCAATGCTCGAGGAACTTTGTCTTCGCGAATCCGCGCACTGGCTTGGCGTCTTGCCGCGCGAGGTGCGCAAATGCACGAGTGGAAAGACGGCGAGTTCGTCAGGCAGATGGGAGTAGGGTAGGGCTAGATTGGGTGGAGTTCACCGAACACGCTGAGTGTCCGATCCAATCGCAACACAATCGGTAACGATTGTCACCAATGTGCCGTGTATTAATCCTATCGGCGGTGCAGCACTCCGACTTTGACGAATGTGCCGGAATTTTAGATGTTCCGGGTCGAATAGAATTCACGGGTTTTAACGTTGTCATCGAGGCATGCTCCCAAATAATCAGCGTGCTTTCCGCTTCTCGGTGGTCTTTACACTCACCATGCTGACCACTTTGCCCGCGGCCAGCGCTCAATCGCTGCACGAAACGATCGACAAGCACATCGCGGACGGTGCAGGTGGAGCTTTGTCGATCCCTGCGGACGATAGCGAGTTTTTGCAACGTGGTTATTTGGATTTGGCTGGTAAACTCCCGTCGGCTGAATTCCGCTCCAACCATTGATCGAATCATGCGAACAGGTCGTTGATGATTCGACCTTCTGGGACCAACATCGCCGGACGACCAGTCGTGGTGAGATACTCTTTGTGATGGTCGATGCCCAGCGAGCGATAAATGGACGCCGCGATGTCGTCGGGCGTGATGTCGGTGGCGTCGTCGGGACTCGTCGCGCCTGCGTCTGTGCCACCGATGATCTGGGATGTTTTGACTCCGCCGCCGGCGAACAATGACCAATTGACTCGCGGGTAGTGGTCGCGGCCGGTGTGAACGTTGATCTTCGGGGTACGGCCGAACTCCCCCATGCAGACAACAAGCGTACGATCCAACAGACCCTTTTCGGTCATGGCGGTGATCAACGCGTGAATCCCCGCATCAAACGACGGCAGCAATTTGTTCTTCAGGTTCGCGAAATTGTCAAAGTGCGTATCCCAGCCTTGGTTGGTGACGGTGACGAACTTGACGCCGTATTCGATCAGTCGCATCGACAAGAGCAAGCTTTGACTGAGTTCGTCCGCGGCGAACAGTTTTTGGATCGACGCCGGTTCCTGGCTGACGTCAAACGCGGCACGGGCTCGTTTGGACGTGATCATCTCGTGCGCCTTGAGGCCGAATTTGTTGAGAGCCTCGAGCAGTTGGCTGTTCTTTTCCAAGCTGGCGAACGTATTGTCGATTTTCTTCAAAAGCTCCTGACGGCGATTCACTTTTTCCAGCGTCAGGCCTTCCGACAATGTCACTCCGCGCACTTCGAACGGCTGCCCTGGCTTGGGCACAGCGCTTGTTTTCAGTGGAGCATAGGAGTCGCCCATGTAGCCTGCATTCCACTCCGTGGCGGGAACAGCGACATACGGCGGCAAATCGGGGTAGCCAGGCAATTCCTTGCTGACGACGGAGCCGAGCGATGGATAGATCAACGCGGGGCCTGGACGGTTGCCCGTCGAGATCCATGATTGGCCTTGCGGATGAGCGCCGGCCGTATGATGAATCCCACGAATCAGAGCAAACCGATCGGCGACGGTCGCGAGCTTGGGCAAGTGTTCACAGGTTTGTAGACCCGCGAGATTCGAATCGATCGGTTTAAACTCTCCCCGTGTTTCCTCGGGACCCTCGGGTTTCATGTCCAGCGTGTCTTGATGGGCCGGGCCGCCGCCAAGATTGATGAACAGACACGAATCGGCCGTCGACTTGTTGGTTTCGTTCGCAGCGGCAAGTTGCAGATAATTTGCCAGTGTCAAGCCAGTTCCACCCATCACGCCCAGACGCACAAAATCGCGCCGCGTGATGCCGTCGCAGAAAGTTGATTTCATCGTGTGTTTTCCTTCGTCTTCATCAAGGAGGGCCGCTGAAGGCACAGTATAGTAAATGTGCGTTCAAAAGTCTCAACCGATTCGCCAAAGCCGGCCGTCACTGCCCGTGCAATCAGGCGAATCAGCACATTCGTTCAGGCCGTGGCTGGCACACACTCTTCACCCAGCGTTAAAAAGTCACCGGACCCGCTCTCTCGGTCGATTCGTGACCTATGTTTACTAATGAACGATTGTGCGTAGGTCTCACTTCCGCAGATCCCGGTTCGGTTCACGAACCACCAGACACTCGCCAGTCGTTCATCCCTGGATTTTCACTTCGCCCATTCGGGTGAAACACAATACCAAACACTTCATCGGACTTTCAAAGCCATGTCTCGAAAAAGGCGGCTACAACGACGTGGAACCACGGCAGTGGAAGCAGCCATCGTTCTGCCAATTTTCCTCGTCTTCCTGATTTCGCTGATGGAGTATGGCCGGATGGTGATGATGGACAACGCGCTGACAGCCGCGTGTCGTCAGGCCGCTCGATATGGCGCGACCGAAGGCGTGTCAACCAGCGATGTGACCACTCGTGTGCAGGACATCCTCGACTCGACGATGGATATCGAACAGTTGTCCGTGCTTGTCAAAGACGCCAGCGTGTTCGATAGCGGCGGCGAAATCCCACTGGACACCGAAGCCATTGATAACATGTCGAATTTGGAATTGGGCAGTTCCGACTCGCGACAGCTTTTTTGCGTTCATGCGTCCGTCGCCTACAACAACGTGGCCATGCTGCCATTGCCGTTTACATCAGGAGTTGTGTTGACTGGCACGTCCTATATGCGGCACGAGTAAGTCAACACAAAAACACCGCCCCCCAATAATTCATCTGCTCTGAGGAACAACGTCATGCGAAAGAAACGAAGGACAGCGAGAGACAACAATCGACAGGGTGCCGTCTCCGTCGAATTTGCCTTTGTCATGCCGGTCTTCATCATCATTCTGGCTGGAATTGTCCAGGCCAGCAGTTTGATTGAAACCAGCAATCAAATGTCGATGGCCGTCCGAGAAGGAGCACGTGTGGCGGCGATGGACCACAGCGGCATTGTCAGCGCTGGCCAAACAACCAATCAAAAGGTCGAGCAAGACATCCGCAACTATCTGAAATCGGCCGGCCTGCCTTATGAAGCGGAAGATGTCGATGTCATCATTGCCGACAAGGACGATCCGGACACACCGTTCGATTTGGACGACCCCAACAACAACTATGAATTGTTTCAAATCCGTATCGAAATCCCCTATGACGAAGTTGGTTGGGCACCGCCTGGTTATGAAGAATCCGCGCTTGCCGCAACCGTCACGTTTCGCAACTCGCGAGCCACGCTCGTCCAATAACCCTACGCCAGGACTTCTGAAGTTTCGGAAAGCTTCGAAAGTCTGAACCTTGACCATCTCCACTTTCAGCATCTCATCTCAATCGTATTCGGGAGTCACACCATGAAGTTATCCAGCACCAAGGGTTCTCGGCGAACAAGTCGTCGCCCAAGTCGCCGCAGAAGCCGGCACGAACAGAAAAAAGGGATCATCGCGGTCATCTCCGCGTTCGCATTAACTGCTGTGTTTGCGTTTTGTGCTTTGTCGATCGACGTCGGCCGCATGATGTCGACACAGACGAGCATGCAGAACGCCGTCGATGCCGCGGCGCTGGCGGCTTCGCAAGAGATCTCAGCCGTCATCTGGGAATCGGCGGAAAGTGGTGGCTCGATCAACTACTCGTCGGCGGTGGCCGCGGCCCGTGCGATGGCCGACGATGTGGCGGACCGCAACGGTGTCTATATCGATCCAGACGAAGACGTTGTCTTTGGTCGACGTGCGTACGACGCCAGCGCGGGCACGTGGCCCATCACATGGGGCCAAACGCCCTATAACGTGGTCAAGGTTACCGCCAGCAAAGACAACTCCGATCCAACCGCGGAAGACGCGCAGTTTCCACTGACGTTCGGTTGGGCGGTCGGCACGCCGACCGTTGAAATGGAATCCAGCGCGGTCGCTTATGTGCGTGCACGCGATTTTGTGATCGTGACGGACTTTTCCGGTTCGATGTGCTACGACAGCCGCACGACCAGCAGTCTTCCGTCTGGCGGCGTAGCCGCGAACCTCGATGCAATGTGGGACGCGTTGGTTGATCAACAGCCAACTTGGACCAGCACTAGCACGCTGAAATTTCCGTCGACTGGATTTGGCGGCATCAATAGTTACAGCGGCGGTTATCACTCGTCAAACAGCGTATCAGGTGTCTTCAATTCGTTGAACTTGGGCGCGGCAAGCAACGGTCAACCGGCTTATCCATTCCCTTGGGCAGGTAAGTCGAACGGCAACTACAACCCAATGCCGAGCCAATCGTCAAGCGACGCGAAATGGCAAAGTTACATCAGCTTCGTCATGAGTCATCCCAAGTCGAGCTATCGCAAAAAGTATAACTATCGAACCTTGATGGACTACATGCTCCAAAGCTCGCAATGGGGGAATAACAAGTGTGAGGAATTGTGGCGAACGCCGCACTATCCGTTCCACGCGAACAAGGAAGGGATCACGCTCTTCTTGAACTTCCTCGAAGACCTGGGATACGGTGACGAAGTTGGTCTGGTCAGCTACGGCACCACCGCTCAAGTCGAAAGCGTCATCAACGAAGTCGACGGTTCGGAAGATATCAGCAACGATCCGATCACAAACGATCTGGACGCGGTCGATTTCATCCAGCGACACAAGCAAGCCGCTCATTACTCACCCAGCACGGGTATGGGCGACGGTATCTTGAAAGGCAAGCAACTGCAGGATGGATATCATCGCTGCGGTGCACAAGCCGCGTTGATCGTTATGACCGACGGTAACACGAACAAGAAACCGAGCGGCTGGAGCTTGCCAAGTAATTGGAACTGGGCCAACGTCACCGACTGGGATGGCGACGGTTCACCGAACTATACAACCAGCAACTCATACAAACAGTACGCGTTCTACGAAGCTTACGAAGCAATTAAAGCCGGTTATCTGATCCACACCGTAACCGTTGGTAACGGCGCGGACGACGACTTAATGGAAGCGATCGCTAGGTCGGCGGGCGGCGTGTGGCTCGACATCCCCGGCGGCACGTCCGTCCAACAGATGCAGTCACAGGTGATGGATGCGTTTGCGGAAATTGCCGCGAGCGTTCCACCCGCCACATTGATCGATGAAAACGCAGCGGCCAACGGTTACGGCGGCGACAACACACAGCAATGCCAAGCCTATTCCGGTGACAACGGAAGCAATAATGGCAGCGGCAGCAGTGGTGGAAGTTCCGGAAGCGGAAGCAACTCTGGCTCCGGTGGTAAGTCGGGATCGGGAAGTAAGTCCGGCTCAGGTGGAAAGACTGGTTCTGGTAGCGGTAAGTCTGGTTCCGGAAGCAAGTCTGGAAGCACCGGAAGTAAATCCAGTTCTGGCGGCAAATCTGGAACCAAGTCCAGCTCCGGTGGCAAGTCATCTGGCAGCAAATCGTCTGGCAGCAAGTCGTCTGGCAGCAAGTCGTCTGGCAGCAAGTCGTCTGGCAGTAAGTCATCTGGCAGTAAGTCATCTGGCAGTAAGTCATCTGGCAGTA
>CAYFJO010000103.1:24158-27966 GCA_964343305.1 uncultured Pirellulaceae bacterium
CATCTGGCAGTAAGTCATCTGGCAGTAAGTCATCTGGCAGTAAGTCATCTGGCAGTAAGTCATCTGGCAGCAAGTCATCTGGCAGCAAGTCGTCCGGTGGCAAGTCGTCCGGTGGCAAGTCCGGAAAATCTGGCGGCAAAGGCAAGAGCTGAGCCAACGACAACTTCCTAATAACCTGAAAAACCCAACCCGCGTGCAGCAATGCCGCGGGTTTTTTTATTGCCCGGGTTGTTCACCAAGCCCACGATTTTTCCGTGACATACGTTTGAAATGACGATTGTCGAAATACCCAATGACGAATGAATGACGAAGTTCGAAATGCGTTTCGCACCTCTTGCTTTTGTTCCAGCCTTGGTCATTCAGATTTCCGGCTTCTTTCGTCATTGCGTATTTCATCATTCGGAATTCAAAGCACCATGGCAAGCAATCCCCAAGCGACCGCACAAACAGCACCACGACTGCAATTCGACTGGCTGAAATCCTTTTCAGTCAGCGGCCTTTCGTTCTACGGCCTGCTGTTGGCATCCGGCTTTTGCGGCATCAGTTACGAAATCCTCTATGCCCGCGTGCTTGGCAATTTGATGGGCGACCAGATGATTGTCAGCGCGTCGATCTTGATGACCTTTTTACTGGGAATTGGCATTGGCACAAAATACGCCTATCGCCTGTGGCCGTATCTGTGGGCGATTGAACTTGGAATTGGTGCTTGCGGAATCCTCTTCGCTTTCGGAACACCCACGTTGAACTACGTCCTGTTCCACAGCGGCTCGATTCTTGGACAAACCATGTTTGGTTCCGTCTTCGCTTGCA
This sequence comes from uncultured Pirellulaceae bacterium, assembly GCA_964343305.1. GTDB lineage: Bacteria > Planctomycetota > Planctomycetia > Pirellulales > Pirellulaceae > CAYFJO01. The sequence goes on from CAYFJO010000103.1 coordinate 24,969, forward strand.
TTGCGTTGCTGGCAGTTCCGTCGATCCTGATCGGCTGTAGCCTGCCTCTGTTCGCCGGCTACCTAAGCCGGCAAGAACGAGGACAAGTGTTTGGCAAAGCCTACACGATCTACAACATCGGCGCAGCGATCACCGCGCTGCTGATCGAATTCTGGCTCGTCCGCACGTTTGGCTTGCAAGGCGCTCTGCTTTCGATCGCCGCGTTAAATCTGTTCGTCGGCATCACCCTCTATCGCCACTACGAACCGCTGCGTTGCCAGCGGCCCCAGACCATCTCGCGAGTAGAATTTCCTTGGAATCACAAACTGGCGATTGCGCTAGTCAGCGTCGGGTCGGCGATTTTCCAACTGATGATGATCAAGGTGGCCGAGTGCCTGTTCGGTCCGTTCCACGAAACGTTCGCGTTGGTGTTGGCCACGGTGTTGCTGGGCATCGCGGCCGGCTCGCTGTTGACGGAAAGACTCCAAATCGGTTTCGATTCGGTTGTTTGCATGGCGATCTTCGGCCTGGCTTGGTTCCTGTGGGGATTTGACACCGTCGCCGAAGCATACGCCGCCAGCTATTCAACCGCTGCTGAAGAATACTGGAGCTTGGTCTGGTTGAAATTCCGTTCGGTGTTATGTTTGATGGGCGTCCCAGCGATGGCCTTCGGTGCCACCATTCCGGCGATGTTAAAAGAACAACGCGACGTCGCTCGCGAGTCAGGCGAATTGCTGTTCATCTCGTCGATCGCTAACGCAGCCGGATTTCTGTTGATGGCATTCGTCCTGCACCAAGCGTTCAGCTACGGCATGATGACCGTGATCGTCGCTTGCCTGGCCGGAGCCGGCATCGTCGTGCGCTATGGCTGGCAACCTAAGTTGCTGTTGGCCACTGCCGTGCTGGTGTTGATGGCCGCCGGCTCACATCACAAAGTCTGGGACGAAGATCTTCTCTACGTCGGTCACACGTCGTACCATTCGACCGAGGACTTCGAAGACAGCCTCGGCACAATGGACGAACTGCAAGTCTTCAAAGGCCATCAAGACATCTTCGCCATCACGACGATCGACGAAGAAGACTACTTTTTTATCAATGGCTACATCAGCATCCCACTGTCGTCGCCATCGGAGCGCATCGTCGGTGCGTTCTCGTCGATCTTCGCCCCCAAGACAGACAACGCGCTGGTCCTGGGCGTTGGCAGCGGAGCGACCGCGGGCACCGTTGGCCAGATCTTCGACAAGACCACTGCCGTCGAGATCAACCCGGTCATCCTCGAAAACCTGCATCGCATGAGTCAGTACAACTTCGACATCGAAAACAACGACCGCGTGGACATCGTGCTGAACGATGCGATCCATCATGTCAAAACGGACCCGCAAGAATACTCGCTGATCATCAACACCGTCACCACGCCGTTGTATTTCAGCAGCTCGAAACTCTACACCAACGATTTCCTTCGCGAAGTCCGCCATCGACTCGCACCGGACGGTGTCTATGTCACGTGGTTCGACGGCCGAGTTGGCAACCACGGCCTCGATATTGTGCTGAAGACGATCAAAAATAATTTCAAATACTGCTCGGTCGGCTGCGTCAAATCGGCCTACTTCCTGTTGCTTTGCTCCGACGAACCGATCCATGCACACAATCCGGGAGTCGTTGCGAACAGCCCCACACTCAGTGAACAGTTTTACGAAGAACACGGCTTCAATCCTGATTGGTTTGCTTACGCGGTCTTGTGTGGTGACGCATTCAAACTGATCGACAACAGAAGCGCCCGCCTCAACACGTTGAATTACCCGTCGCTGGAATTTGAAATGAGCCGCCTGCGCGGTTTCGACATCGACAAGTTCATTGCGCGGTTGACCGAAAGAATGAACTTGCGAGATCAACAGAACATCCTGGAGCCAGAGACCACCTGGGATCCGAACGCGTTGCTATCGCATATGGACGAACTACTCGGCGACTCGACGATCACTGATCGCTGGATTGAGCTGGTCGAGCAAAAACACCCGGAAGCTTACGACCAAGTTCGCTGGTCCCGTCTGACTCGCTACGCTGATGCCGCCGAGTCCGAAGGCACGGCTGAAGCGTACTTCGACTACGGCTTTCAATTGATGGAACTCGAACAATACGAGCTGGCGATCGAGCAATTCAACCAGGCGATGGAATTGGACGAAGTGTACAACGATTTGCATTTCAACATCGCGGCGTGTTACGAAAACTTGGGGAACTTCGAAAAAGCCCTCGAATACTACCGCGACGAAATGAACATCGACCCAGTAGACGAAGACGTTCCATTCCGCATTGGCCGCACTGCGTTGGAGCTTGGCCTGTATGGCGACGCCATCCCCGCGATGCGACGCGCGATCGAAATTTACGACGACAGTGAAAACCACCAACTCCTCGGCCAGGCCCTAGCTGGAACTGGCCACACATCCGAAGCGATCCGAGAATTGATCACCGCTCTGGACATGGACCCGCAAAACAAAACCGCTCGCCAAGAACTGGCACGATTGCGCGGCAAGAACTAGGCTCTGGACCCACTGGCGCGATGGCCGCGTTCCACCATGAAGGGCCGCGGAGCGATCAACACGGCCAACTCCGTGGTTATGCGTTTTATCTTCTTCTTCGCCATCTCGTTTGTTCCTCTCGCCTAACGGTGTTCAGTCATCAGACTCGCACACTACCCGGAATCCGACGTTGTGTACTCGCTGCCAGGTCGGATAGCTGAGCCGGAACGCGGAACGGCAGCGTTTCGGACGATCGACCCACGATCCGCCGCGCACCACCTTTCGGCTGCCCGTTGCAGCTCCAGCTCGGCTATCTTCCGGATCGTAGGGATACGGCCGGTAGTCACTGCGAGTCCATTCGGCGGCATTGCCGTGCATGTCGTACAAGCCCCAGACGCTGGGTTGATAGGAACCGGTCGGTGACGTCGCTACCGTCCCGTCGTCATAACGTGTGTTGCAAATGATGTTGCCCCCGTAAATGGCGGAGAGAAAAATGCCGCGGCCGT
>CAYFJO010000104.1:0-4857 GCA_964343305.1 uncultured Pirellulaceae bacterium
AAGATCTTCGCGAAACTTGGCTGTTTTGACGAACTCTTGCAGTTCAGCAAGGATCCGGCTTCGCAAATTAGCGGCAGCGAGTTCCGCTTCCGCCGCGGCCAGTTCACTGGACTGGGCCTTGTCACGGGAGTAACGGGCACCGGATCTCACATCGGCCGCCGCTTCCGCTGCTTCTTTTGCCGCCTCGCGGGCCTTTGTTTTGTCTGCCGCCGAAGCGATATCACTGCGAAGACGCTGAGCTTTCGCACTGGCCGTTGTCGCTTCGATGTCCGCAAGTTTCGCGCTGGCACGTGCGGCCTTGGCTTCTTCCCTCGCGGTGGCAGCCGTCGCGGCCAATTCCGCCAAATCCTCCGCGTCCGCATTGAGGTCGGAAAAGTCGTGCTGCTGGTACTCCCTGCCATCCTCCTCCAGAGCGCGGGCTTGCAGATCGGCGTTTACTTCATCCTGAAAAGCTTTCAAATCTTCCGCGTCCAGCGGCTGCGCCTGCGCATCACGCAAACGGGTGGCCAGCTCTGCGTGCTCCTGCAGAAATTGCTCCGTCTCGTACTGCTGACCACGCATATCGTTGAGGATCAACTCGACGGTACGAAATTCGCGCTGATAGACCTTCCATTCGCGGTAATGATCCGCCAAGAACATCCAAATCGTTGCGCCGAGCATCATCACGCAAGTCACCGCAAAGATGCGATTCAACAGCTTTTGGTTGTACCACGTTTGTTCTGTTGCAGGCATAAACTCGCCTCAAATCGTGTAGCTGAATTCGTGAGAATTCAGACAATCCATCTCCTGAATTCTCACGAACTCAGCTACTTCCTTGACCATCTAAAAATTCAAAAAGTATTCAGGGATCGCGATGAAGTACTTCATGTTCATCGTCCATCGACACATCATCTTCAACGGCAACAACCCCATCCATAGCAACAAGTTGGTCATCACCATGAATCGCAAGAATCCCATCTTCAAAAACATATCGCGGAAGAACTTACTGAAGATCACCATCGCCGGCGGCAACGCCGCGAAGTAGCCGATGACCAAAACAATCCCCAGCCACTCGCGATAGATAATCGAGAGAATCTGAACACCCAAACCGGCACCTTCCGGCACCATCGGTCTGGCCTGGCCTAGCCAGTAAATCCAAAAATACTCCGACAGATCAACGTTGTTCAGCGCTTCAACTTTGTGTGGATCCCAAGTTTCGAACACCCCAAAAAAGTTCCAGTTCGGACCGCGCAGGAACGTCCCCATAACGATCAACGTGACCCACAGCACGAGAAAGCCAAACTGAAAAATCAAGTAGGCAAACATCCGCTGGTCGATGGTGTAATAGCCGCTGCCCTTCTTGTTGAAGTCGATGTAAGGAATCGCCATCAACCCAAAGACCACCATGCTGGGCAACACCACGCCGGCCATCCACGGATCGTAATAGACCAACATTTCCTGCAGACCCAGGAAATACCACGGAGCCTTCGACGGGTTCGGCGTTTTTACGCTGCTGGCGGGCTCTTCCAGCGGTGCCATCAGGCCGATTCCCCATAGCAACAGAATCGCCGTCAGCACCACCATGCAGATCAACTCGATGTAAACCAAATCGGGCCACACTAGCACTTTTTCGTTGTCGAGTGTTTCGAGCGGTTCCTCGCCACGTTTCATACGATCGTCGTTGAGCACGGCCTTATACGCACCGAGCCAAGTGAAATAGCCCAGCAAGAACACCATGCCCACGATTGGCACGTTGTCCGGCTTGGTCACGATGGCGGCAAAATCCTGGTCGGTCATCGCAAAGCCCATCGCCAACAATGACAGATTCAAAAGTGCCCAAGCGACCAACGGTCGAACGAAGATCCTGCGAAACCAGAAAAAGAACAGCAAAATCACAAATGAACCCACCGTGTAGACTGTGGGCCCCATCGCACTGTCCATCATGTCGCGCGCGGGTTCAGGAAACGACACAATCCACGGCATCGCATTCGACCCAGCCACCGCCGAGATCATGACAAAGACCGATGCCACGATGAGCCACAAAAGAGCCGCCGCGCCGCGGCCCTTCTTCCAAAGGTACAGCGCCATCGTGCCGTTCATCAAAGCCAGCACCATGTAATAGCAGCCCAGAAAACTGGAGATACCATTCAAAAAGGTTTCTTGATCAACGTGTGCGTGCATTTAAGATTTGCGATTTTTGATTTGGGATTTGTTTGTAATTTGCTGTTTGGGGTTTGCTATTTCTTAAAGCGGTGCGCTGATGCCGCCGTCCTTGCGAATGCGCCAGAAGTGAATCGCAATCAAGAGCGAGGCCGCCAAAGGAATGGCAATGCAATGCAGTACATAAAATCGATTCAACGTTTCTTCGCCGACAAACCTCGCGCCCAACAGGCCAAACCTGGCGTCCGAGGCGTTTGTGATCATCGCGATGCCGTCCACGGTTAGCAGTTGATTTCCGGGACCCTCGTAACCCAGCACCGGAGTCGCACGCGCCATGTTCGAACCCACCGTGATCGCCCAGATGGCAAGTTGATCCCACGGCAACAGATAGCCGGTGAACGAAAGCAACAACGTCAACAACAGAAGAATCACTCCGATGACCCAGTTAAACTCTCGCGGCGGCTTATAACTTCCCGTTAAAAACACCCGGTACATATGCAACCACACGGTGATCACCATCGCGTGCGCAGCCCACCTGTGTATTTCGCGCAGTATCCCCAGGGAAGTCACATCACGCAGCGCAAGAATATCGTTATACGCCCACTCCAGCGTCGGCCGATAGTAAAACATCAACAGCACACCGGTGATCGTTTCTACCAGAAACAAAAAGAACGTCACGCCGCCCATACACCACGTGAAGCTGAGCGCGATCCCCTGTTTCTTGATGGACACGGGATGCAAATGCAGGAAGAAATTTGTCAGCATCACAACAATGCGGTTACGGCGATCCGTCGGCGCGGGATGCCGAAAGATACTCTTCCAGATTTGCGAGTTGCGAATTAAGTCACCAAGGTTTGCCATGTTTGTCTCTTCGTATTGCTGTGAACGAGATCGTTAAACCGGCACAAAACTGGCTGAATCTTTCCACTCGCCCTTCTCTTCAAAAAATCTACGGCTCTTGTCTACTTCCAATTGACCGTCATCCGCCAAACGAATCGCATACCGTTCGAGTGGCCGGGGTGCCGGGCCTTCAAAGTTGATGCCGTCTTTATAGAAGCCACTTCCGTGGCAAGGGCATTTGAATTTCTGTTCCGCTTCCAACCAGTTCGGCGTGCAGCCAAGGTGCGTACAAACAGTCTGGATCGCGTAAATCTGCAGTATTCCTTGATACTCGTGGCGCACAATCCAAACGCCAAACTGCGCCTTGAACTTCGTCTGCACCTGCCCCGGACCATAGTCGCCAGGAAAGCCAACCTTAAACTTCGTTGGTGGCTCGATCAAAATATTAGGAAACATGAACCGAGCGCATCCCAAGAGCCACAAAAGATGAGTTAAAGCCAACGACGTAAACCCAACCGCCAGCGACGATCCGGCAAACACACCAACCAACGACGCCAAGAATCCACGTCGCGTTTCGTCGTCCTCGTCCAGCGAGATCGGTGCCTTGGCGTAGCCCGGCTTCTCCGGCATGGGCGGCACTTCGATCTTGGGTTTACCTTTGGCTTTGGCAGGCTTGGCCTTGGCCGCGGCTTCAGCCTTGCTCACGGGACCCTTCTTCTGGCCACCACCGCGAGCCATTGCCAAAATACTGGCGGTGTCCATCGGGCCTTCACGCTTGGGGGCGGTGGCTTTGGCGGCCGCTGCTGGCTTGGCGGCTGGTTTCGCTTCCTTCTTCGCAGCCGGTTTGGCGGCAGCCGGTTTGGACTTTTCACCGCGAGCGGCCGCGAGCATTTCCGCGACCGACATTTCGCTTGGTTTCTTGCCGGATGAAGCTGGAGCAGGTGCCGGCTCGCCGACCGGTTCAGCCGCTGCTGCTTCCGGCTCTGCCTTTGCTTCCGCCGCAGCCGCGGCACCACCATCGAGTTGACGGCACTTGGCCAGGATTTCGTCAACGGACATGTTTTTCGATCGCTCTATCTCAAGTTAGTAAGCGGAGACCGTAGGACGGAAGCTGAGAGCGGAAGACTAAGGAAGTTCCAGAAAAGGGAACGATCCAGAATCAGTGATCCAATACAACCAACCGCCGAGACGGTACACCCGATACCTCGCCGAATTTGCAACCAATTTGTAGCCCAACTGCCACTTCTGTCAACCACCCCAGGCCCCTCAAACCCCTTGCACGATGACAATTGCGACAATATGCCGCAAGCGAGCACGCTTACGCTAGGATTTGAAATAGCTTCTAGTCTGTTCGGCTGGTGATTTCCAAGAGGTGATATCCGAATTGCGTTTTGACAGGGCCATGAACTTGATTCAGTTCGCCACTGAAAACGACACGGTCGAATTCCGGAACCATCTGTCCGGGGCCGAATTCGCCCAAGTCGCCGCCTTGTTGGCCCGATGGGCATTGCGAATGTTCCTTTGCCAGATCGGTGAATGCGGATCCATTTTCAATTTGACTCTTTAGGTTTTCGCAAGTCGCTTCGTCATTTACCAAGATATGTCGCGCGGTAGCTTTGGCCATATTGGGGCTCCTTGGAGTAGATTGGTGACCCGAGGCTTGCGAAGTTCTCACGAACAGCGGAAGACTGAGCAGGTGAAGTTTGACGATGCTGCGATTGAGAGTCAACCGGTCGCACAACGGTGAACGAAGAACGTCATCTTTCTTCGGCCGCTGCATCGTCAGCAGGTGCATCGTCAGCGGGTGCATCGTCAGCGGGTGTATCGTCAGCGGGTGTATCGTCAGCGGGTGTATCGTCAGCGGGTGTATCGTCAGCG